>NZ_JBLQTA010000007.1:0-208691 GCF_048159625.1 Ciceribacter azotifigens
CATCCAGATTGTCGCGCTGATCTCATCCAGATTGTCGCTCTACACATTCGCAACCTATCGGGACTTCGACCGCTGAAACGGCTCGAAACAGCCGTTTGCCCAAATTTTTCCGTCAGAAGCGGCCCTTACAGCGTAGTTGGCGGGTCGGGTGGTCTCCGTAGCTATCCGAAACCGGATGGCGGCCGCGGCCTTCGCTCTGGTTTGCGCCGGTCCCGGCTCCGCCGCATCCTTCTGGAACCGCCAAAGGATGCCATTTGGCACCCGCCGGTCATCGGCGCGGGGAACGCTGCGGGGTTTGTTGGGCAACAACGGCGACAGGATCGACCATTCGTGATCGGTGAGTTCGTAGCGGCGACGCGTCATGGAGGCTCCCTTATTCGGAAGCCTTGAATCCCGACACGCGAAAACACCAAACGATTTTATGAGTTTACGTCCTAAGGGATTCTTGCTGCGGCGGAAAACAGATGTTTTCCGTTATGGGGACGTAGGTGGTTTGGCGCGCCACATGAACCAGGTCGGTAATAATGCGAGAAGGAATATCCCAAAGACAACAAGGAAGCCGTCCTGGAATGCGGCATTCGTTGCCTGAGCCACCACGCTCTGCCCCAGAAAGGAGGCCGCCGTAGGCAAAAGCTGGCTCTCCGGTAGTCCGGATGCCTGCACCAGACCAGCCACCTGGCGTAGGAACTCCGTGGTGGTAGAATTGTCGCTGGTCTGCGTCGCTGCGAACGCATCGGCGTGCATAATCGTGCGCCGCTCGATAAACACTGTCAGCAGGTTCACGCCGAAGGCGCCACCGAGCTGCCGGATAAAGTTGACCGTCCCGGATCCCTGGCCGAGAAGATGGCGCGGCAGGACCTTCAACGACCCGGACGAGATCGCCGGGAACACGAGGCCCAATCCGACGCGCGAGATCACGGTCCACCATGCCAGCGTCCAGAAGGCTGTGTTGACATCCGATGCGGACATGAGCCACGAGGACCAGGCGAAGATCGCCATCCCGACCCCGATCATGATCGCAGGCGCCACCCTGTCGGACAATCGGCCGGCGACCGGGAAGACGAAGAGCATGGCAAATCCTGACGGCATCAGCAGAAGGCCTGCCTCCGTCGGGGTCATTCCCTGGATCTGCTGCACAAAGACCGGCAGGAGGTAGGTCGAGCCGAAGAGGCCCGCTCCCATGATGAAGGAGACGAGCGAGGCCGAGGAAAAGGCGAAATTGGCGAAGAGCCGCATGTCCAGCATGGGCTTTTTTGTGTGCGCCTCCCATGCGACAAAAGCCAATGCCGCAGCTAANGGCAGGAGGTAGGTCGAGCCGAAGAGGCCGGCTCCCATGATGAAGGAGACGAGGGAGGCGGAGGAAAAGGCGAAATTGGCGAAGAGCCGCATGTCCAGCATGGGCTTTTTCGTGTGCATTTCCCATCCGATGAAAGCCAAAGCGGCCACTATCGAAACGACGAACCCAAGCAAAATCGTATTGGAATCCCATCCCAGACGCTGCGCGCTCGACAGCGTGCTCAGCAGGACAGCGAGAAAGACGGAGAGGATGGCAACTCCAACGAAATCGAACGCCGGCAAGGGGCCTTTTTCCTCCCGGCCGGGAAGAAAGAGGTTCGAAAGAAGTATGGCAATGCCCGCAAAGGGCAGGCCCAGATAAAAGACGAACCGCCAGTTNTGTGTGCGCCTCCCATGCGACAAAAGCCAATGCCGCAGCTAATGAAACGACGAACCCCAGCAGAATCGTATTCGAATCCCATCCCAGACGCTGCGCGTTCGACAGCGTGCTAAGCAGGACAGCGAGAAAAACGGACAAGATTGCGATGCCGACGAAATCGAAGGCGGGCAGGGGTCCCCTCTCCTCCCGTCCCGGAAGAAAGAGGTTCGACAGGAGGATGGCGATGCCCGCAAAGGGCAGGCCGAGATAGAAAACGAACCGCCAGTTGAAGGCGTCCATAAGCACGCCGCCAATCCACGGCCCGAGCGCCGGGGCAAGAACGACGCCCACGCCATAAATCCCCATCGCGGCGCCGCGCTTGTCGGGGGGGAAAACCCTGAACAGCATGATCATCGCCAGCGGCTGCACGATGCCGGCCGCCGCACCCTGCACAACGCGCGCGAGGGTTAAAATGGTCTCATTCGGCGCCAGTCCTCCGACAATTGAACCGAGAAGAAAGACCGCCATCGACGCGTTCATGGTCAGCCTCATGCCAAATGCACGATCGGCCCAGTCCGCAAGAAGCATTGTCGCCGTCATGGCTGCGAGAAAGCCGGTCGATATCCATTGTGCCTGAACCGAGCTGATCCCGAATGCGCCCATGACAGCAGGGATAGCGACATTTACGATCGTGGTGGACAGCACAACGGAAATGGTCGCAACCATGATCGTCCCCGTCGCATACCATTTGTAGGCAGGGCCATGGCGTTCGAAATAGCGGTCAATCTGCGACATCGACATAGACCTCGACCATCATGCCAGGACGCAGTTGCACCCCTTCGGGATTGATGGAGATCCGGAGCGGCAGGCGCTGGGTGACTTTNAACGCGTCCATAAGCACGCCGCCGATCCAAGGTCCGAGCGCCGGGGCAAGAACGACGCCCACGCCGTAAATTCCCATTGCGGCTCCGCGTTTGTCGGGCGGGAAAACCTTGAATAGCATGATCATCGCCAGGGGCTGCACGATGCCGGCCGCCGCGCCCTGCACGACGCGTGCAAGGGTTAGGATCGTTTCATTCGGCGCCAATCCCCCGACAACCGAACCAAAAAGAAAGATCGCCATCGACACGTTCATGGTCAGCCGCATGCCAAACGCACGATCCGCCCAATCAGCAAGGAGCATCGTCGCCGTCATGGCTGCCAGAAAGCCGGTCGAAATCCATTGCGCCTGAACCGAGCTGATCCCGAATGCACCCATGACAGCTGGAATTGCGACATTCACGATCGTGGTGGATAGCACCACGGAAATGGTCGCAACCATGATCGTCCCGGTCGCATACCATTTGTAGGCAGGGCCGTGGTGCTCGAAATAGCGGTCAATCTGCGACATCGATATAGACCTCGACCATCATGCCGGGACGCAGTTGCACCTCTTCGGGATTGATGGAGATCCGGAGCGGCAGGCGCTGGGTGACTTTCGTGAAGTTACCAGATGGATTTGGGCTTGGCAGAAGCGCCAGCTGGCTGGTCGCCGCGCCGCCCATTGCGATCACCTTGCCCTCAAAGTTCCGGCCAGGGAAGGCGTCGACGGTGATGCGAGCCTTCGATCCCACCTGGATGCTGCCGAAACTGGTCTCCTTGACGTTGGCATCGATCCATACCTCATCAGGGGCATGATACATCACCAGCCGCGTTCCCGGTGTCACGTATTCGCCGACATCAGCGAAAGTGGCATCGATGATACCTGAGAAGGCCGCACTGATCGTACGGTGAGCGAGGTCGANAACCTCATCAGGGGCATGATACATAACCAGCCGCGTTCCCGGTGTCACATATTCGCCGACATCAACGAAAGTGGCATCGACAATACCGGGGAAGGCAGCGCTGATCGTGCGGTTTGCAAGGTCGATCTCCATGAGACTGCGCTCCGCCTCAGTTCCTGACCGTCCGGCCAGTACCGAAGCGACCTGGGAGTCCAACACATCCATCTGCGCTGCGTCCGCCTCAACAATGGCCAGATCGGCTCTTGCGCTCTCGATCGCGGCGGCGGCCGCACGTTCCTGTTGCACAGCCGCGTCAAGCGTCGCACGGGCATCTTCGAGATTTTGCTGCGAGGAGACGTTTTGACCAGCCAGTTTGGTCACCCGGTCGTGTCGACTCTGTGCGTTCCTGAAAGCGGCCAATGCTGCTTCATGGTTCGCATTGGCAGCCGCAATGCTGGCTGCCGCGGCTTCACGACGTGCAGCAAGTTGCTTCTCAAGCATCATCTTGCGCGTTCTGATCTCAGCCAGTTGTGCGTCTGTTGCATCAAGCTTCGAAAGAACCGCCGAAAGCTGGGGTTCGGAGGACTCCCGATCGATGGTGGCGAGCATATCGCCCGCGTTGACAGAATCGCCGACAACGATCGGTAAGGCCGTCACACGTCCGGCGACCTCGCTTGATACCGTCACGATGTTGGCAGCGATCCTGGCGTCATCGATGTGGATTTGCGTGAACCGCGCCCGTAGCCAAGGTGCGCTCAACCAGATGGTGCCTCCGACCAGAACCCCGATAATAAGCAGTTTGAGCCATTTCACCCGGCTGCGCCTGGGTGGGGAGAAATCTTCTACCCGATCGGATGGAGGATTGCCGATATGGGGATTGTTCGTCTTCATGTTATCCATTCTGGTCACTTCTCAACAGTTCAAGCCGGGCCTCAATCTGGCCCAGGACCCGGGTGGCGGTTCGCAGATCGTCGGGACACACGTCCGCGAGGAGTTCAGCCCGGCTGGCAGCTGCAATCTTCCTCATCTTGTCTATCAGTGGCTTGGTGCCGTCGGTCAGGTGCAGCTTTTTGGCCCGCCGATCCTCCTCACACGGTTGGCGCTCCACAAGTCCGTCGGCCTCCAGCCTGTCCAGCAGACGCACCAGGGTGGCCCCTTCGATCCCGAGCGAATGAGCCAATTCAATCTGCGTCACATCCTGACGTCTGGAGAGTTCAAAAAGCACTCTCCAGCGAGCCTGTGACAAGCCGAGTTCACGAAACTGCAGATCGACATGCCTCGTCCACTGACGCGACACCGTCGCCAGTGAACGGGTAAAGGACTCATTCAGATCCGGGGCAGCAGCCATCGATCCTCACCATATGGTAGCTTGAAAATAACTAGCCACCTAATTAATGTAGAGCACATTATCTCGCAAGCACCATTTCGAGGACAGGAGCCGCTGATGTACACAGTAAGCGCGTAGGCCACCCCACGTATCTTTGAGCGTGCCGAGAGGGCATTTTTCGCATGAATCATGCGGGGAATCCTATGAGCGGCACGGTGAATCAGCCTCGAGCGTTTGAGATTTTGACGGCGGAGCCGGTCAAGAAGCGGCGCAAGCCACGCGATTGNTCGTGAAGTTACCAGATGGATTTGGGCTTGGCAGAAGCGCCAGCTGGCTGGTCGCCGCGCCGCCCATTGCGATCACCTTGCCCTCAAAGTTCCGGCCAGGGAAGGCGTCGACGGTGATGCGAGCCTTCGATCCCACCTGGATGCTGCCGAAACTGGTCTCCTTGACGTTGGCATCGATCCATACCTCATCAGGGGCATGATACATCACCAGCCGCGTTCCCGGTGTCACGTATTCGCCGACATCAGCGAAAGTGGCATCGATGATACCTGAGAAGGCCGCACTGATCGTACGGTGAGCGAGGTCGATCTCCTTCAGACTGCGTTCCGCCTCGGCTCCCGTCCGCCCGGCCAGAGCCGAAGCGATTTGAGAGTCCAGCACATCCATCTGCGCGGCGTCCGCCTCAACGATCGCCAGATCGGCTCTTGCGCTCTCGATCGCGGCGCGGGCCGCACGTTCCTGTTGTACCGACGCGTCCATGGCCGCACGCGCGTCTTCCAGATTCTGCTGCGACGAGACGTTTTGCCCAGCGAGTTTGGTCACCCGGTCGTGTCGGCTCTGAGCGTTCCTGAGAGCGGCCAATGCTGCTTCATGGTTCGCGTTGGCCACCGCAATGCTGGCTACGGCGGCTTCGCGCCGTGCGGCGAGTTGCTTCTCAAGCATTACCTTGCGCGTCCTGGTCTCGGCCAATTGTGCGTCGGTGCTTGCGAGCTTTGAAAGAACCGCCGACAGTTGCGGCTCTGACGATTCCCGATCGATAGCGGCAAGCATGTCGCCTGCAGCGACAGAATCGCCGACAACAACGGGCAAGGCCGTCACACGTCCGGCAACCTCGCTTGATATCGTCACGATGTTGGCCGCGATCCGGGCGTCATCAATGTGGATTTGCGTGAACCGCGCGCGTAGCCAAGGTGCACTCAGCCAGACGACGCTTCCAACCAAAAGCCCGATAATAAGCAGTTTGAACCATTTCACCCGGCTGCGCCTGGGTGGGGAGAAATCTTCTGCCCGATCGGAAGGAGCGTTGCCGATATCGGGATTATTCGCCTTCATGCTATCCATTCTGCTCACTTCTCCACAATCCAAGCCGGGCCTCGATCTGGCTCAGGACCCGGGTGGCGGTTCGCAGGTCCTCGGGTGATACTTCCGCGAGGAGTTCAGCCCTGCTGTCGGCTGCAATCTTCTTCATCTTGTCAATCAGGGGCTTGGCGCCATCGGTCAGGCGCAGCCTCTTGGCCCGCCGGTCGTCTTCACAGGGATGGCGCTCCACAAGGCCGACGGCTTCCAGCCTGTCCAGCAGGCGCACCAGGGTAGCCCCTTCGATCCCAAGCGAATGGGCCAGTTCAATCTGCGTCACATCCTGGTGCCGAGAGAGTTCAAAAAGCACTCTCCAGCGAGCCTGTGACAAGCCAAGTTCACGAAACTGCAGATCGACGTGCCTCGTCCACTGACGCGACACCATCGCCAGTGATCGGGTGAAGGACTCGTTCAGGTCCGGGGCACCAGCCATCAATCCTCGCCACAAGGTAACTTGAAAATAACTAGCTACCTAATTAATGTAGAGAAAATTATATGGCAAGCACCATTTCGAGGACGGGGAGCCCCCTGATGTACACCAACATCCTGCTCTGCTACGACGGTTCACGAGAAGGGCGGTTGGCGCTCCGTGAAGGGGCGCGGCTCGCCCAGATCACGGGTGCCGGGGTGACTCTTTTGGCTGTCGTTGAGACCGTGTCGGGAAATGCTTTGGCGCAAGCGGCGGATGCCAGCGTACTGAGCCATCAGCAAGATGAGTTGCGGTCGATCCTGGACGAGGGACGACAAAGGCTCACAGCCATGGGACTCGCACCCCGCATTCGGATGGAGTTCGGTGACCCTGTCGCGAGCATCAGCAAGGTGGCTGCTGAGACAGTGGTGGATCTCGTCGTTGTCGGACACCATCGCCACGGGTTTTGGACTCGTTGGCTGAGCCGGTCGGTTGCTGCCGAGCTGAGCGACAGCCTTGGCTGCAGCCTGCTGTTGGCACAAAAGGCCGTCGAGGATAAAGACCTTTTTCCAAAGGTCTGAGGGCTGCAAAACCACAGCGTCGTGCAAAGCGGCAGTGGGTGCATGGCCCCTGCCGGTTTGTTGTCGGGGCGGCACGACCGCCCTTTCGAACGGTTCAGGCAAATCCGCGCTAACCGCTTCAATCCAAACTACTTCAATTTCCCTTACCGGGTATTGTTGGAGAAATGCCCACAGATGTTGCCCATCCAATCGCCGCAGGTCCGCGCCTCCTGTTAAGGCTGAGGTGCGTTGACCGAGGCCAACTTCATATTTCAATGCGACGCGCTTTCCGATGCGTCCATGGTTGCGGTCTTCATCGCCTCGGTCGCGAGGATCCGGCCGCTCGAGTGGTCTATTCCACGACCATGGAAATAGCTGTTGACAGCACCTGTCGGGCTGCGTAGCCTATTTCCATGATTATCGAAAGAGCCGCGTCGCAGCTGGAAGCGCTTGGCAATCCCTCCCGGCTGAACATCTACCGGACGCTCGTCAGGGCGGGGCGCGACGGCATCGCCGTCGGTCATCTCCAGGAGCGCGTCGGCATCCCGGCGTCGACCTTGTCTCACCACCTCAAGCGGCTGGTGGAGGCGGGCCTGGCCTCACAGGAGAGACAGGCGACGACGCTGATCTGCCGGGCGGACTATCCGACCATGCAGTCGCTGATCGGCTTCCTCGTGGACGAGTGCTGCGCGGACGAGAAATGTTGCGGCGAGCAGAAGGAAGAGGCGGCGTGACGCCTCTTTTTTTATCTCAGGAATTCGATCCTTCTAGAAATACAGAAAGGGAGAGCGAGGTGTCTGACAAATCGGGGCTTCCTGTGGCGGTCATAGGTGCGGGACCCGTCGGGCTTGCGGCGGCAGCACGCCTCGTCGAACGAGGCATCGAGCCCGTCGTTTTCGAGAAGGGCGGCTCTGTCGGCGCTTCTCTGCTGGAATGGGGCCATGTCCGGGTCTTCTCCCCGTGGCGATACAATGTCGATGAGGCCGCCCGCCGCCTTCTCGACGCTGAAGATTGGAAAGCCCCCGACCAGGACGATCTGCCGAATGGAAAGGAAATCGTCGAGGATTATCTCGTGCCTCTGTCGAGAGTCGCTGCCATTCGCCGGGGCCTCAGGCTGGGCGCAACGGTGACGGCGATAACGCGAAAGGGACTGGACAAGGCGACCTCACGCGGGCGGGACGCGGCCGCATTTGTCGTGCGATACCTCGACGGTGACATCGAGCGGGAGGTGGCTGTCCGCGCCGTCATTGACGCCTCCGGCACGTGGAACCAGCCGAACCCGATGGGTGTGGACGGGCTCCCCGTTCCCGGGGAGTGCCGATCGCCCAGGGTCTCTTACGGCATTCCGGATGTCACCGGGGCACGCCGCAGCGAGTTCGCCGGAAAACGAACCCTCGTCGTTGGCAGCGGCCACTCGGCGATCAACACGGCGCTCGCGCTCATGGAGCTCCAGCAGGTCGCCCCGGGAACGGAAATCTTCTGGGCACTCCGTCAAGACGGCGTCGACCGTCTGCTCGGCGGCGGCCTGAACGACCAGCTCCCCGAACGCGGCGCCCTCGGGCTCGCTGCCAAGAAGGCCATGGACGAGGGCAGGCTCAACATCCTGACGGGATTTGCCGGCCGTGCCATTCAAGAGGATGGAGAGCATGTGACGGTGCTTGCGACGGCCGGAGGACGGGAGATCCGGCTGGTCGTGGACAAAATCGTGGTGGCGACCGGGTTTCGGCCGACCTTCGACTTCCTTCGCGAACTCCGCATCGAGATCGATCCCACGATCGAGGCGCCGCCGGCGCTTGCCCCGCTCATCGACCCGAACCTGCATTCGTGCGGCACTGTCCCGCCGCACGGCGTCGAGGAGCTTTCCCATCCCGAAAAGGACTTCTACATTGTCGGCATGAAATCCTACGGACGCGCGCCCACGTTCCTGATGAAGACCGGCTATGAGCAGGTTCGCTCCATTGTCGCGGAGATCGTGGGCGACCACGAGGCAGCCCGGCGCGTGGAACTGGTACTTCCGGAAACGGGCGTCTGTTCCGCCGGCGTCAAGTCAGCCGTGTCGTCCGTCTGCTGCGGCGGACCGTCGACAGCGCGCGAAGACGCATGCTGCGTGGCAGATGCGGTGGCGAAGGACGAGGACAAGGCAGGCTGCGGCTGCGGCCCGAAGCCTTCGTTGGAGACGGTGGTCGAAAGCCTGTGAGAATATCCGATGTAAAACTGCCAGTCCGGGCGCTTGCCGGACTGGGCGCAACACAGGTCATCGGCTACGGCACGCTCTATTATTGCCTGAGCATTCTCGTCCCCGACATCGCGCGCGATCTCGCGGTGTCGGAACAAAGGGTCTACGGGATGTTCTCCGTCGCTCTGCTCATCGGAGCCTTCGCGGCCCCGATGTCCGGCAAGCTTGCCGACCGATGGGGCGCGGGGAGGGTGATGGCCGCCGGCTCGTGCGGGGCGGCGCTCACCCTGGTCCTGGCTGCGCTTTCGAGCGGGCCTGTAAGCTTCGCTCTTGCGCTCACGATGACGCAGGTCGTCGCCACAGGCGTCCTCTATTCGACCGCCTTCACGGCGATCGTACAGGCGGGAGGACGAAGGGCACAGACATCCATCGTGCATCTCACGTTGATCGCGGGATTCGCATCGTCCCTATTCTGGCCGCTGACGACATGGCTGCATGCTCGGATGTCCTGGCAGGAAGTCCTTCTGCTCTATGCGGCAATGCATGTTCTGGTCTGTCTTCCCGTGCATCTCGGCATTGCCCGCCTTACGTCCGGCGCCGTGGTCGCGGCGCGTGCGGCTTCCTCTGAAGAGCCGACGAGCCCGGCAGGGAACGGAAAGCTGACCTTCCTCCTGATGCTCCTGGGCTTTGCTATCGAAGGATACGCACTCTCGGCCATGCTGGTCCATATGGTGCCGCTGACGCAAGCGCTGGGCTTCGGGGCGGCTGGACTTCTGATCGCATCGCTGTTCGGCCCTGCGCAGGTCGCTAGTCGCCTGATAAACCTGTTGTTCGGCGGGGGTCTCTCCCAGACCTGGCTCGCAGTCATCGCGGCCGTGTTGGTGCCGATCGGGATCGTGATACTCCTTTCCACCACGCCATGGTTCGCGGGAGCGGTGATCTTCGCCGTCTGCATGGGACTTGGGTCCGGCCTGACGAGCATTGTCGGCGGAACCTTGCCTCTCGAACTCTTCGGACGCAAAGGCTACGGCCGCAGGATGGGATGGTGCATGACGGCCAAACAAATGACGTCGGCCGTTGCGCCGGTCATGATGTCGATATCGATGGCAGGAATCGGCGTACACGGCGCGCTTTGGGTCGTCACGGCAGCGGGGCTGGCGGGTGCAGGCGCGTTCGCATTGATCCCCCTGACCCTGAGGGCGTCGGCCGGGTCGGCGGTTATACCGTCGCGACCGAATCCCTGACCTCTGGCGATCGCATCCCGACATGCCCTCGCATGGCCGGAGCAGGGGGATCTTTCAGCCAACGAGAGCCGATTAACCGGTGGCCAGCGGCCGTACGCAGGGTGTCGGTCACAGTCAGCGGCGTGCCGGTGTCGAGCCTAAGGGTGCGGACGATCGCCTGATTGGCCGCCTGCTCGTAGGTGTCGGGCAGGCGTCCGCCGGGGCTGTCCGTCGCGTTCGACGACCTGACCTCGTTCGATGACGTCGCCGCAGTCACGAACCATTCAGGCGGATCGACAATGGGTGCTACCGAGTGGCAAAGTTGATTCAGAGGAGAGAGGTAATGAGTGTAAAATCGTCGATCTCGCTGAGTGACCAGCAGGACGCCTTTGCCCGTTCGCTCGTGGACAGCGGCCGGTACTCAAGCATGAGTTCCGTTCTTCAGGAGGGTCTGGAACTGCTTCGCCAAAAAATCGATGCTGAGGCCGTCGAAACGGAAGCGCTTCGCGCATTGATCGAGCGGCGCTTGAAGGGCTCCATGATACCGGCGACGGAAATGGAAAGACGCGTCGCGGGCATCATCGAACGGAAGCGGCGGTCGGTTCGTACGGGCTCTTGAACATTCCGCAGATGCAGTAGGCGACGTTGAGCTTTTCTTTGATCATCTGTTCGACGCATATATCGCAATCGGGGACACGGCCAGCGAAGCTCTGGAGCGAGCCGCTGAGCGTACCTGCAAATTGCACCTCGAGATCGATCGACTTGCGAGACGCCTTATATAGGGGCTCTGCGGTCCGACATTCATCCGGGGATCCGGTTTTTCCGGCGGGACAAGGCGGCTATTTGGTTCTTACCTGCAGAGCAAGATCGCCGTATCGTCGTCGCGGCAATAGGCTTCGATGGTAGGCTGGAACGGTGAGCTGCGTTCCATCCGATCGTGCGACGTTCTTCGTCGCTCGTTGCATGAATCTTGCGATTAGGCGCAAGGCGATCTTCAGTATTTCTCAAATCTATCTACATGGAGTAACCCATGCCGATCAACGTCAACAATCCGGAAGCCGACGCGCTCACGCGCAAGTTCGCGCATATGGCCGGCGTCAGCATTACCGATGCGATCGTGATTGCCATGAAGGAGGCGATCGAACGTCGCCGTCACGCAGAGACCCCGCTGCAGACCGCAGCCCGGCTGCGCGAACAGCATGGAGTCGAGCTCAGCGCCGCAGCGAGACACCCGCTTCCGCGCGAAGCGTTCGACGAATTATGGGAAAGCTGACGTTCGTCGATGCCTGCGCCATCATCGCGCTTCTCTCCGACGAGCCGGAAGCGTAGCGCGTTCCGCGTGACGGCAACGCAATTGCCGGCAATCTTTTCCGCAGCTTCATCGCCCTGGATCATCGAATGATGCCGTCCCCCGAATTTCGGAGGAAGTCGAAGTCGCAGCCTTCGTCCGCCTGGAGGACATGATCGCGATAGAGCATATCGTAACCGCGCGGTGCCGGCCGTTTCTCGATCTTCCGCTCGACCCGCCTCTTGTCCAGTTCTTCTTCGGATACGAGGAGACGGATCGCATGGTCCTTGACGCTGAGAGCGATCCGGTCGCCGTTGCGGACAAGGCCGATCGGCCCGCCCGACGCGGCGTCCGGTGCGACATGAAGCACGATCGTTCCATAAGCGGTGCCGCTCATGCGAGCGTCGGAAATGCGGACCATGTCCCTGACGCCGGCACGCGCGAGCTTTGCCGGGATCGGGATATAGCCCGCCTCCGGCATGGCGGCATCACTGAGCGGACCGGCATTCTGGAGCACGAGGAAGTCGTCTGCCATCACGTCGAGATCGGGATCGTCGATGCGGGCAGCCAGATCTTCCAGCGACGTGAAGACGACGGCCCGGCCAGTCTTTTCAAAGAGGTTCGGGTCTGCCGCCGAGCGCTTGATGATGGCGCCGCGCGGAGCCATGTTGAGGAAAACGGCGAGCAGCCCGCCATTCTCGCGCACAGGTGCGTCGATCGGCCGGATGACGTTTCGATCCACCCAGGGATCTGCAGCCTCGATCCGGTCGCCGATCGTCTCCCCGGTGATCGTCTCGCAGTCGAGATGCAGCAGATGCCGCAATTCGCGCATGACGGCGGGAATGCCGCCCGCGGCGTGGAGGTCCTCCATGTAGGCACTGCCGGTCGGCTTGAGGTCGACGAGCACCGGTGTCGTGTCGCTGATCTCGTTCATGCGCTTGAGATCGATCTTCAGCCCGAGGCGGCCGGCGATGGCTGCCAGGTGAATGATTGCGTTGGTCGAGCCGCCGATTGCCATCAGGACGCGCAGGCCGTTCTCCAGAGCCTCTTCCGTTATAATGGTTTTCGGAGTTTTCTCCGTGCCGATCAGCGATACGGCGATGCGACCGGTCTCCTCGGCCATGCGCAGGCGATCGGCATCGACGGCCGGTATGGCGGCCGAGCCAGCCGGCATCATGCCGATCGCCTCGGCAAGCGAGGCCATGGTGCTGGCGGTACCCATCACCGCGCAGGTCCCGCTTGTCGAGGCAAGGCGCTTCTCGACCTCGTTAATCCCCTGGTCATCCACGTCGCCGGCACGGTATCGCTGCCAGAAACGGCGGCAGTCGGTGCAGGCGCCGAGACGTTCGCCGCGATGGCGGCTGGTGGACATGGGCCCGGCGACGAGTTGGATCGACGGCAGGCCGGCGGAGGCCGCTCCCATCAGCTGGGCGGGAACCGTCTTGTCGCACCCGCCGAGCAGAACTACCGAATCCATCGGCTGGGCGCGGACCATCTCCTCGACATCCATGGACATCAGATTGCGGAACTTGAGGCTGGTCGGGCTAAGGAAAACCTCGCCAAGCGAAATCGTCGGAAACTCGACCGGCAGGGCGCCCGCGGCCAGCACGCCCCGCTTCACCGCCTCGATCATCTCGGGAAAGTGGCGGTGACAATTGTTGAAGCCGCTTGCTGAATGGGCGATGCCGACAATCGGCCGGTCGAGCATCTGGCGGCTGTAGCCCATCGAGCTGGCAAAGGAGCGGCGCAGATAGATGCTGAAGTCGCGGTCGCCGTAGTTCGTCAGGCCGCGCGCAAAGCCCTTTGCCTTGTTGGTGGTCTTGTCGTCCTCGCTCATGGCCTGCTCCTCACGCGAACCGCATCTTGATGTACTTGGCTTCGAGATAGTCGAAGATTCCCAGCTGGCCGCCTTCGCGCCCCATGCCGCTCTCCTTGATGCCGCCGAAGGGAATTTCGGCGGCGGCCAGCAGCATGTCGTTGACGCCGACCATGCCGACTTCGAGCGCCTCCGCCGCCTTGTTCGCACCCTCGAGCGAGCGTGAGAACACATACCCGGCAAGTCCGAAGGGCACGTCATTGGCACGCCTCACCGCATCGTCGAGGTCGGTGAAGCGGGCGATCGGGGCGACCGGCCCGAACGGCTCCTCGCTCATCACGGTGGCGTTGTCCGGCACGTCGCCAAGGACCGTCGGCCGATAGAAGAAGCCGCGATTGCGATCCGACGGGATCTCTCCGCCAGCAATCAGAGTCGCGCCTTTTCCGAGCGCGTCTGAAACCATTTCAACGATACGCTCGCGGCCGCGGGCATTGGCCATCGGCCCCATCTCGATGCCGTCGTCGCTGCCGCGGCCAATCTTCAGGCCGTTGGCGAAATCAGCCATGGTGCGGGCGAAGGGCTCGTAGATCGACTGGTGGACGTAGAAACGGCTCGGCGAAATGCAGACCTGGCCGGCATTGCGGAATTTGGCGCGGGCGCAGGCGGTGGCGGCCGCAACCGGGTCGGCATCTTCCAGAACCAGCACCGGCGCATGACCGCCGAGTTCCATCGAGACCTTCTTCACCGTTTCGGCGCATTGCCGGAGGATCAGCTTGCCGACCGGTACGGAGCCGGTCAGCGACACCTTGCGAATGACGGGCGAGGCGATCAGGTGGGCGGAAATATCGGAGGACCTGCCGCTGACCACGTTGAGCACACCGGCCGGAAGCCCGGCCCTGATGGCAGCGGAAGCGATGTGGAGTGTGCTGGAGGGCGCTTCCTCTGATGGCTTGACCACGACGGGGCAACCGGCTGCGAGCGAGGCGGCGATCTTGCGGGCCGGAAGCAGGGCCGGAAAGTTCCAGGCGGTGAAGGCCGCCACCGGGCCGACCGGATCGAAGCGGACATTGAGGCGCACGCCGGGGTCCCGGCCATCCAGCACATGGCCGAAGATGCGGCGCGCCTCGTCGGCATACCAGTCGAACTGATCGATGGCGGCATTCCATTCGCCGGCAGCCTCCGCGATCGGCTTTCCGGTTTCCGAACTCATGTCACGCACTGCACGGTCGGAGACGGCGCGCATTTCGGCGGCGATGCGGCGGAGAAGGGCGCTGCGTTCCCAGCCGGAGACCTTGCCCCAGCGCGGGGCCTCGCGGGCAAGCGCCGCGAGCACATCGTCGAGGTCCGCGGCATCGGCCGAAGGCAGGTGGCCGATGATTTCCTCATCAACGGGATCGATGACCGGCCGGGTCTGCCCGCTGTACGAGCCGCGCCATTGACCGTCGATCAGCAGTCCGAATTCTTCATACATGGTCGTTCTCTCAAATCAGGGTGCGGGCATACTGTCGCTGGACGTCATCGACCCAGTTGCCGACATTCCACTGACCATAGGCACCGAGGCCCACGGCCGGGTCTTCGCCGAAATAGACAGGCACATGGACGAGGCTGAGGCCCGGCCAGGAACGCGCCTCCTCGAGCGCTGCCATCAGGCTCGCCTCATCCTCGCCGCCGGACAAGGCACGCACGCCGCTGACCGCACTTGCAAGCCTCACATAGTCGACGGCGACGCCGTCATTGGTGCGGAAGTCGCGGCCGTATTGCGCGTGCTGGAGGTGGCTGATCGCCGCCATGCGCCGGTTGTCGAGGAGCAGGATCGTGCCATGCACGCCGTGCTCGACGCCGTCGATCAGCACTTGCGGGTTCATCATGAAGGAGCCGTCGCCGGTGAAGGCGACGCCATAGCGTCCCTTGTCGGCAATCCCGGCGGCCAGAAGCGCGCTGACGGCAAAGCCCATGTAGGACGCGCCGGTCTCGGTGAAGGTTTCGAACGGTGCCTGGTCCTCGACGATCTGGAAGCCGTTCGCCTGCACGTCGCCGGCATCGAAGAACTTCAGCGCGCCGTGCCGGCGGCAGAATTCGGCGGCAAGCCGGATGACCCGCGGCTGGGTCATGACCGGCCTTTGCCAGACGGCATCGTAGAGCGGCGGCGAGGAGGTCTGCCGGGCGAGAAACCCGTCCCATTCCGCACGCTTGGCACGGCCGGCCTTCAGCCATTCCGCCTTGCCGGGATCGGTCCTGCGGCCGGAGAGCATGGCGGCGAGCCGTCCCGCAACGATCGACGCGTCGCCCGTGAGCGCAATCGTATTGTTGTAGTGCTGCACATCGATCGGATCGGCGTTGATGTTGATGACCTGGCGAACCTTGGGCCAGCCGATGCCGGAGCAATCGGCCTGGCAGACCGCGCGGCTGCCGATGACGATGAGGAGTTCGGCTTCGTCCATCGCCCAGTTGCCGCTGATCGAGCCCTTGGAGCCTCCGACACACATGGCCTGCGGATGGTCGGCCGGCATCACGCCGCTGGCGCCGGGGCTGGTGACGACGAGGGCTCCGGCCGCCTCGGCCAGTTGCCGCACGGATTGCGCGGCCATGCGACTGCCGCCCCCGAGCTTGATTGCCACCTTTGCACAATTCTCGATGCTGTCCGCGGCTGTGCGCAGCGGGTGGTCGTCCGCGGGCGCGAGCGCCGGAAATACCGGGCGGTCCGGCAATGCGTCGAGGCGAAGGGTGACCGGTGCCGGCTGGGTATTGAGCGGCAGGTTCATGTAGAAGGGACCGGGCCGCCACGGGTGGAAGACGCATGTCGCGCCCTTGCGCAATCCATCCCGCAGCGCGCCCGGCGTATGCAGCGTATAGGCGCTTCCCATAAGGGAGGTGATCTGGGCAAAGACGCCCTGTGCCGGTTTCGGCACCTGCTGCATGTTGTAGCCTTCGCCCTGGGTCGTCTCGTCACCGTAGAGGTGATAGAGGCCGACACCGTTGGAGGCGGCGGCAAGGGATGCGGCCATGGCCTGGAAAGCGCCCGGCCCGATCGAGGTGACGACTGCGCCGACTTCGCCATAAACCCAGGAGAGGGCCGTGCCGGCATGCGCCATTTCCACCTCGTTGCGGAACTGCCAGCAGCGCACCAGGCCTTCGGCCTCATAGGCATCAAGGATATCGGCAAGTGCCGTGCTGCCATGGCCGAAGATCGCCAGATATTTGGTCACGCCCTGGCGCATCAGGCCGATGACCAGCGCTTCTACCAATGGAATGGTCACGGGTATGGTGAGGCGGCCGGCATCGATCGCTGCCCTCAGGCCCCCGGCGGCATTCAGCCAAGCGGCGCGGTCGGCAGCCGTATGCGTCGGCCCATCGGGAAAGGTCGGACGGGTCATTCGGATCTCCCGTTTCTGAGATCCACCGGACGGCCGATGCGAGCCGATTCCTCGGCGGCGAGGGCAAAGCGAAGGATTTGCCGGGCCTGACGCGGCGTCAGCACGGGCGCGCCGCCGGTTTGGATCGCGTCGAGATAGTGTCGGGTCGACAGAACGAAGCTCTGCTCCCAACCGGTCGGAATGTCGCGGAATTCGGTGAGCCTGGCGTCGCTGTAGAGCACGACCGGTGGGCTGTCGGCAAGCCGTCCGTGCCCGCCATTGATCCAGATGACGCCCTTGGTGCCGGTGATCTCGACGCGATCATCCTGCGCATAGTGTCGCGTCGCCAGTTCCATTTCGGGCGAATAGACGATCTCGAGATTACCAATGCGATTACCGGGAAAGCGGAAGGAGATTTGCGACTGGGCATCGAAACGGATGCCGCCTGGACCTTCGGTGTCGCCGATGAAGGCGTGCACCTCGTCCGGTTCGCCCATGAAATGCCAGGCGAGCGCGAACTTGTGGTGCCCGTCGTCGAAGACCAGGGGGCCGCCGCCGGCCTGATCGTGCTTCTGGCGCCAGGCGTTCGCCGCCGCCGGCACATCCCAGGCCGTGGCGCTGCGCGCCGGATTGGACTTGATGCGGATGGACAGAGGCGTGCCGATCGCGCCCTGGTCGATCAAGTCACGCGCCTTGAGGACGGGCGGATAGAAGATGAAGTTCTCGAAGATCTTGACCGGCCGGTCATAGGCCTCGGCGGCAGCAACGAGCTGGTCTGCCTCTTCCAGCGATACGCACATCGGCTTCTGCAGGGAAATGATCTTGCCGGCCTGCATCGCCTTCAGCGCGGCGCCAAGATGCAGATGATGCGGCAGGAGGATTTCCACGAGGTCGACGTCGGGCCTAGCCAGAACGGCATCGAGATCGGTCTCGATGGCCACGTTCTCGATCCCCCACTGCCTTGCCTTTTCCCCGGCGAGGGCGGCATCCCGATCGCATAGCGCGACGATCTGGCTCGACGGGTTCTGAAGATACTCGATCGCGTGAAGATCGGAGATGCGACCGGTGCCGACGACGGCGACCCTAATCGGGTTGGTGCTCATGCAATGGGCCTTTCTGTGATGCAGGTATGGAAACGGAGGTGACGATGCGGCCGAGCTCCGCAAGCCGCTCGTCGGTAATGCGGACCGAAGGGCCGGAAACGCCGATGGCGGCGATCATGCGGCCATGCTGGTCATAGACGGGGCGTGCGACGCAGCGGATGCCCGGCGCGAATTCCTCGTTGTCGATGGAGTAGCCCCGTGCCCGGGTCCTTGCGATCTCGTCGTCGAGCGCGCGGCGGGTGGTCAGGGTACGCGGCGTGAACGACGGAAAGGGCCCTTCGACCTGGGCGTTGCCGAAGGCAAGAAAAGCCTTGCCGAGTGCCGTGCAATAGAGCGGCGCAAGCGCCCCGATCGGATGGTCCACCTTGAGCGGCAGGGAGGAATCGATCTTGTCGATGTACCAGACGCGGTTGCCGACAAGCACGGCCATGTGCGCGCATTCGCCCGTCTTGGCAACGAGTTGTTCGAGCACCGGGCGCCACGCCTCCTTCACGGAGACGATGTCGATCAGCGAATGGCTGCTTGCCGCAGCGCGGGCGATCTTGTCCGTCGGCTGGTAGCGGCGAGACGAATCCTGGCTTGCATAGCCGGCGGCGACGAGGGTCTTCATCAGATGTGAGGCGTTCGACTTGTCGACGCCCAGCGCTTCGGCAACATCGGTCAGCCGGACGGGTTCGCGGCTTGCCGCGAGGAAATCGAGGGCTTCGAGGCCGCGCGTGAGAGATTGCAAGAGGCGCATCGGTAAAACTCCTTCAGGGGCATCATTCATTTGCGCCATGCTAAACAGAAGTACAGCATATGGCAACAGAATGAGTAATGAGCACCTGTATTCGGATGAATTGCCGGTTTTGTTGCGAAATGCAATACTTTTATGTTGACAGCGGCAACAAAATTGCCAAATTCTGGGTTTGCGAGGATATAAGTTTAACAATCGCAAACTCTACGGGAGGTTTTCATGTTTTCCATCACGCGGCGCTCGCTCATGCTTGCAGCGCTCATGACGTCTGCGGCGGGGCTGTCCGGTCCCGCCTTCGCGCAGTCCAACGAGATTACCATCAGCCACTATTTCACGGGCGAGCTCGGCCTGAAGGCCTTCAACGAGCAGGTCGCGAAGTTCGAAGAGGCGTCCGGCATCAAGGTCAAGGAAAGCCCGGTCGGTCACGAGGATTTCAAGACGGACATTCTTGTGCGGGCGGCGGGCAACAGCCTTCCGGACGTCTTCAGTTACTGGGCCGGTGCGCGTGTCGACTTCATCGTCAAGTCCAACAGCCTGCACGCGATTGACGGCATGTGGGCGAGCGAGAACTTCGACAGCGTGGTCGCCAAGCCGATCGCCGACAGCGCAACGCTTTATGACGGCAAGCGCTTTCTCGTGCCCTTCAATTATCACTATGCCGGCATGTTCTATAACAAGAAGGTGCTTGCCGACGCCGGCATGACCACGCCGCCGGCGACCTGGGACGAGTTCATCGCGCTTTGCAAGACGCTGAAGGAAAAAGGCATAGCCCCCGTCGCGCTCGGCTCGAAGAACCGCTGGCCGGCCCAGTTCTGGTTCGACTACCTGTTGCTGCGGACGGCCGGTCCCGACTATCGCGCCAAGCTGATGGCGGGTGAGGCCTCCTATGACGACCCGCAGGTTGTGGCCGCCATGACCATGTGGAAGGAGCTTCTCGATCAGGGCTTCTTCGTCGAAAACGCCAATGCTGACGACTGGACCGACGCGGCCGACAAGGTGGCGCGCGGCGATGCGGCCATGACGCTGATGGGGACCTGGATCACCGGCTACTGGAACGGCGTCGGTCTGAAACCCGGCGAAGACTACGACTTCTTCCCGTTCCCGAAGATCAAGGACGGCATTCCGAATGCCGCCGTCGGCCCGGTCGACGGTCTGGTGATTTCCGCCAATGCCGCCAATCCCGAGGGCGCGGAGAAGTTCCTTGCCTTCATGATGTCCAACACGGATGTCCAGGCGAAGTGGGCAGAAGCGCAGGGCGCGCTGTCGGCAAACGTCAATGTCGATCCGAAGACCTATAACAGCGTCATGCAGAGCGCTGCCAAGACGGTTGCCGACGCGGAGGCCTTTGCCTTCAACTACGACCTGGCCACGACGCCGCCGGTCGCCGAGGTCGGCCTTTCCATGTTCACGCGCTTCATCGACGATCCGTCCAAGCTGGACGAGGTCTTGAAGGCCGTGGCAACGGATGCCAAGGCTGCATTCAAGCAATAAACCGGGGCAAACGGAACGAGGACCGCGGCCCAACCGGGCCGCGGTCCTTTGGAAAGGAATACCGATGGAGCGGCATAATACCTTCTGGCGCGTGGCGCTGCTGGCACCGCCATTGACGGTTTTCGCCGTCTTCGTCATCTGGCCGCTGTTGAGTTCGTTCTTCTACAGCGTGACCAACTGGAATGGCTTTGGTTCCGACTACGACTTCGTCGGCATCGACAACTTTTCCCGGATCCTCACCGACAAGCTGTTCATGAATGCGGCGATCAACACGACGATCTGGATGATTGCGGCGATCGTCGTGCCGACGCTGTGCGGGCTTGCGCTTGCGCTTCTCCTCGACGGCAAGGTGCCGGGCGGGCGCGCCTTCAAGACGGTATTCTACCTGCCGATCTGCCTCTCGGCCGTGATCGTCGGACAGATCTGGATCTGGATCTACCAGCCCGATTGGGGCCTGCTCAACACCGTCCTCTCCGGTCTCACCGGCGAAAAGATCCGCTATGCCTGGCTCGCCAAGCCGGACACGGCACTCGGATCGGTGATCCTCGCCTGGTCCTGGCAGCAGACCGGCCTTTCCATGGTGATCTATCTTGCCGGCCTGACAGCGATCCCCGACGACCTCCTGGAGGTCTGCGAGATCGAGGGCGCGAAACTGTGGCAGCGCATCATCTTCGTCGTCCTGCCATTGCTCACCCCTTCCACAGTCGTCGTCATCGCGCTTTCGGTGATCAATTCGCTGAAGGGTTTCGACATCCTTTACATCATGACCGGCGGCGGCCCGTTCAACAGTTCCGATACGCTTGCCATGCACATGTACAACGAGTCCTTCCGCAAATACCTGATGGGCTATGGCAGCGCCATTTCCGTCGTGCTGTTCCTGATCGCGCTCACCATCATCGGCATCTATTTCCGCCAGTTGAAGAAGGTGGACCGGATCTATGGCTAATTACTCCGCCGTCCGTCGTTTCAATCCGTGGCGCGGGGCGATCTTCGCCATGCTGCTGGCATTGGCGATCCTCTTCCTCCTGCCAACGCTCGGCGTGCTGCTCGCGTCGGTCAAGACGACGCGCGAAATCGCGCTCGGCAGCCTGTGGTCGTTCCCGACGAGTTTCTATCTCGGCAATTTCGTCGAGGTGCTGTCGAACCCCGCTGTGCATCGCTATTTCCTAAACACGCTCCTGGTCACGGTACCAGGCACCCTGACGTCGACAGCGCTCGGCGTTCTGGCCGGCTATGTGTTCGCCAAGCTGCCCTTTCGCGGCTCCAACATGCTGTTCCTCGTGCTCGTGGCCGGCATGTTCTTCCCGCCGCAGGTCATTCTCGTGCCGCTCTTCCGGCTGTTCAACGGTATGGGTCTGATCGATACGCTCTGGCCGGTCTTCATTGTCCACACCGCACTCGGCATCCCGATCTGCACGCTTCTGATGCGCAACTTCTTCGCGACCGTTCCGACGGCGCTGCGCGAGGCGGCAATCCTGGAAGGCGCAAGCGAGTGGCAGGTACTGACCCGCGTCGTGCTGCCGCTCAGCCTGCCGGCGCTTGCGGTGCTGGCGACCCTGCAGTTCACCTGGATCTGGAACGATTTCCTCTGGCCGTTGATCTTCACCCAGTCCGACGACAAGCGGACGATCATGATCGGCATTGTCAATCTCAAGGGTCAGTACGCCGTTGCCTGGGGCGTTCAGGGCGCTCTCTCGCTTGTGGCCAGCCTGCCCACGCTTCTCGTCTTTCTGTTTTTCCAGCGCTACTTCATCAAGGGCATGACCATGGGCGCGGTAAAGGGTTGATCATGACACAGCTTTCACTTCGCGCGATCCGCAAATCCTATGGGGCCCTGGAGGTCATCCGCGGGGTCGATCTCGATGTTCAGACAGGAGAGTTCGTCGTCTTCGTCGGTCCCTCGGGCTGTGGCAAATCGACGATGTTGCGCATGATTGCGGGCCTTGAGGACGTCACGGACGGGGCAATCGGCATTGCTGGGCGGGACGTGACCACGACCGCACCGGCCAAGCGCGAGATCGCCATGGTCTTCCAGTCCTATGCGCTTTTCCCCCACATGACGGTCGCGGAAAACATCGGGTTCGGCCTCAAGCTCTCAGGGCTCGCACAGGAAGCGATTTCCCGCCGGGTGGATGATGTCGCCAGGACCCTGCAGATCGGCCACCTTCTCGCGCGCCTTCCGCGTGAGCTCTCCGGCGGACAGCGCCAGCGCGTCGCGATCGGCCGGGCGATCATCCGCCAGCCGAAGATCTTCCTTTTCGACGAGCCGCTGTCCAATCTCGACGCGGCGCTGCGGGTCCAGATGCGGCTCGAGATCGCCCGCCTTCACGTTCGCCTCGGCGCCACGATGATCTACGTGACGCACGACCAGACAGAGGCCATGACGCTCGCCGACCGCATCGTCGTTTTCAACAAGGGCAAAATCGAGCAGGTCGGTGCGCCGATGGAGCTCTACGAGCACCCCGCGAACATGTTTGTCGCCGGCTTCATCGGTGCCCCATCGATGAACTTCCTGCCGGCTGCCCTGGAAGGCGGAGAGCTGACCATTCTCGGAACGGCCGTCACGCGTTCACGCCGCTTCAACGCTTCAGGTCCCGTCACAGCCGGCATCAGGCCCGAGCACCTGACGATCCTTTCGCCCGAGGAGGGCGGCATTCGCGGGAGGGTCGAACTGATCGAACGCCTTGGGGCGCAGACCTACGCCTATATAAACGCAGAAGGGGCGAGCGATCCGATCACACTGGCGGTTCCGAACGAATGCAACGTTGCTGCAGGCGATATCGTGGCGATGCAGCCCCTCGGCGACAGGGTCCACGTCTTCGACAAACAGGGTGTGGCACTGAAGGACTAGGAGCTCGGTCTTCACCCGGCGATCGGGAGAGGTAGTCGGTCGGCCCATCAGCGCAGCCGGACGATCACTCCACTCCGCCGTTGCCGTCTTCCCAGCGAGGCCCTCGACCACCGCTCTACGAAGCAAGCCTTGTATGAAACGGACATGCGAAGAACCTCCCGCAGCCGGACCGCGGGAGGCAGAGGTGGGCCCGGGCAGCTTCCGGATCAGGTTCCCCTGACGTCGATGTCAAGGAAGGGAGCATATTGCTGCGCCCCGAAAACGTCGGCGTCGCCGGTGCTACCGCTCGGGCGCAGGCGCAGGATCGTGAACTTGATGGCATAGGCCGGATCATATTCGACGAAATCGGTCAACCGTGCCCGATCGATGAAAAAGGCTTCTGCCGACCAAGTCGCATGAAATTCGATTCTTGTCCGTGAAAAATGATGACTGATGCGCATTTTCATGAAAAACGATAACACGCAACGCGAATAAGCCTCGTGTCAATGTCAAGAGCGGCTTTCAAAGAGGATTTCGTGTCGCGGAAATCCCGAGGAAAGCGGCAATTGTTTTCCTGACTTTTGCAACCTCGCAGAACAAAAGAGGTTCGCGATGCCAGCGATGTCTCCTGTTGGCCCATTCGGTCCCGAAACCGTCTCTCCACCAGGGATACACCTAGAGCCCGCGTCCAGTTCGTCTAGCATTCAACCTCTTTTCGGGGCCCGTGCTTCTCTCCGGGACCGGCGTTTAACCCTCCCATGAGGACTAATCTGTACAGCATCCGATGCATGGTCGACGGCGTGCCGATGCGACTTCTGCCTTCTTACTGCCGTGTCGCCTGGCAATTTTCATTGCCCCTGCCTTCAACCGGCACCAATTTCGCCACGCGCTTCATCATCGACTGAGCGGCCTCGTAGAGCGGCTTTCGCACTATCGCATTCCCGCGTAGAGAGACTTGGCTGAACCGGCTCCCTTCGTCGGACAATTCAGTACGAATGTAAGACCCAACATCCCTCCGACCGTTCGAGGATGACGAGACCTGTTGAGATATCGACCGTCGAGACATCGGTGAACGAGATGATCGCTTCAATGCCAGGCACAGTCATCCGCCTCCTGCAAACCTCGTGCAGCTTTGCCTCGGCTAGAACCGGCTTGTGGAACTCGACGTATCGCCGGCTTTCCTCTGGCGGAGCGTTTCGCCGAATTTGATGCGATAGGCACGCGCCAGGGTCGACGGCGACGAAAAACCGGTCCGGGAAGCGATTTCGTAGAGGGAAAGGTTCGTCTCAAGCGCCAGGGCGCGGGCGTGCGATAGTCTGATCTGGCGATAGTACTCTCCTGCCGGCACACCGAGATAGGTGTGAAACAGGCGGTCCATCCCGCGTGTCGAGAGCGCAACACGTTCGGCAATATCCGGCAATCTCAGTGGCTGTTCCGCCGTTTGTCGCATGGAGATGATTGCGCGTTGCAAGGCGATGGGGAGCCGCTGATCGCTCAGTCGACCGGCAAGGCCGTGTGCCGTTGCCCTCTCATCAAGGCTCTCGACGCGCCCGAACATGTTTGCAACATCGAAGCGCAGCGCTTCGTCGGCGTATGTTCCGATAAGATCGAGCGACCAGCTCAGAACGCTTTGCGCATCGCCGCACGTCACGATGTTTCCATCGACGACATAGGGCGCATCGATGACCTCAAGCTCGGGGAAATTCTCGGCGAGTTCCTGTCTCTCCATCCAGTGAATGGTTGCCCGGCGCCCGCCGAGAAGGCCCATCTGCGCGAGGAGCCATGCACCTGTATCGAGACCGCCAACCATCGGCAGGCCGCGGGCCATGCGCCTGACCGCGGCGGATGAATCGTGGTTCAGGTGATTGCGCATTCCATATCCCGCCACGAGGATCAGCGCATCGGTCGCACCCACACGGGCGAGTGGCAGATCGGCGCCGATCAGCGCGCGTGACGAGCTGGCGATCGCATCGCCGTCGAGCGAGCACAATTGCCAGGAAAACAGCCGTCGCCCTGACAAGTCTCGCGCCGCACGCAGCGGCTCGATGGCGCTTGCCAGCACCATGTTGGAGAAACCTTCAAACAACAAAAACGTCAGGTGAAATGGCGATTTTGGCGACATTTGCACAGTCTAGCGCGTTTTTTGCACATCGCGACAGAAAAATTACTGTCACACTCCGCTCGAAATTGGTCCCCTCCCGGAGTTTTTCATGAACCGCGATGTCTTCATAACCTGCGCTGTTACCGGCTCCGGACAGAGCCACACCAAATCGCACCTCGTACCGATTACGCCCGCGCAGATCGCCGACGCCTGTATCGAGGCTGCCAAGGCGGGCGCGGCCATTGCCCATGTCCATGTCCGCGACCCTAAGACAGGCGCACCGGCACGCGACCCCGCCCTTTATCGTGAAGTGGTGGAGCGCGTGCGCGCCGCAGACACGGACGTTGTCCTGAACCTCACTGCAGGCATGGGCGGCGATATCGTTCTCGGATCGGCAGAAGCACCGCTGCCTCTCTCCCCCCAGTCCGATCTCGTCGGGGCCACCGAGCGGCTCATCCATGTGGAGGAGTTGCTGCCGGAAATCTGCACGCTCGACTGCGGCACGATGAATTTCGCGGAAGCGGACTATGTGATGACCAACACACCCGGAACCTTGCGGGCGATGGCACGGCGCATTCAGGCCGCCGGCGTGCGTCCGGAGATCGAGGTTTTCGACACCGGCCACCTCTGGCTCGCCAAGGCGCTCGTTGGCGAAGGCCTGATCGATGATCCGGTGATGATCCAGCTCTGCATGGGCATTCCCTATGGCGCGCCGGCGGATTTGAACAGCCTGATGGCGATGGTCAACAACATCCCCCCGGGCTGGATCTATTCGATGTTTTCCATCGGGCGCATGCAACTGCCCTATGTCGCACAGGCGGCATTGGCCGGCGGCAATGTTCGTGTCGGGCTGGAGGACAATATCTGGCTGGAAAAGGGCGTGCTTGCACGCAACGGCGATCTGGTCGAGCGCGCGGCGACCATCCTCACGGCGATGGGTTGCCGCATCCTCGGTCCACAGGAGGTCCGCGAAAAGCTTAAACTACGCCGGCGCTAGCCGGCATCTCAACGACAACAATCATAAAGAGAGGAACAGTTGCAATGAGCACAGCACTATTTGATATGACGCGTCGCAGCCTTTTGGCCGGGGCAGCAGGTCTCGCTGCCGCCGGGCTGGTCCTGCCTCGCGGGGCAAGAGCTGCCGACCCCAAGCGCGGAGGCACCTTGCGCATCGGCCATCTCGGTGGCGCAACGTCCGACACGCTCGACCCCGCCACATTTGCGGCCGGTCCGGTCGTGACCGCGATGCTCGCGGTCTGCAACAATCTCGTGGAGATCGATGCTGAAGGTAAAGCGGTGCCGGAACTGGCTGAAAGCTTCGAGTCCGATGCGGAGGCGCGCGTCTGGACCTTCAAGCTCCGTCAGACGGCGACATTTTCCGATGGCCGCAAGCTGACCGCAAAAGACGTCATCGCCTCGTTCAACCATCATCGCGGCAAGGATACCAAGTCCGGTGCAAAGGGCTCTCTCGAGCAGTTGGCGGACATCCGCGCCGATGGCGATCACGTGGTCATCTTCGAGCTGAAATCCGGCAACGCGGATTTTGCCTATCTGACATCCGACTACCACTTCGTCATCATGCCCGCCAATGACGACGGCACGCTGAACTGGCAGTCAAAACTCGGCACCGGCGGCTATGCGCTTGCGGATTTCGAACCGGGCGTTCGCATTACGTTGAAGCGCCGGGATGATTACTGGAAGTCGGATCGCGCCTGGTTCGACGAAGCCGTCCTGTCGACCATCAACGATGCCACGGCGCGTCAGAACGCTCTGATGACGGGCGAAGTCGATGTGATCAACTCACCGGATCTCGCAACCCTTCCCCTGCTGCTGCGTCGTCCGGGGATTCAGGTCACGGAGGTAACCGGCACCGCACATTACGCCATGCCGATGTTCTGCGACGTCGCGCCCTTCAACGACCCCAATGTTCGCCTCGCGCTCAAATACGCCATCGACCGCAAGGAAGTGCTGGAAAAAGTTCTGCATGGGCATGGTCAGATTGCAAATGACAGCCCCATTGCTCCCGCCAACCGGTTTTATGCAGCTGACCTGCCCCAGCATGCCTATGATCCCGACAAGGCGAAGCACTATCTCAAGAAGGCCGGCATGGAGGCGCTGAGAGTCGAAATTGCTGCCTCGGACGCGGCTTCCGTCGGGTCGCTCGCCATGGTGCAGCTGTTTCAGCAGTCGGCGAAGGCGGCCGGGATCGACCTCGGCATCAAGCGCGAGCCCGATGACGGCTACTGGTCGAATGTCTGGCTCAAGAAACCCTTCTGCGTCAGCTACTGGAATGGACGGCCGACCGAGGACGATATGTTCAGCCTTGTCTACGCCAAGGGTGTCGACTGGAATGAAAGCCACTGGGACAACGAGCGTTTCAATTCGCTTCTGGTCAAGGCCCGCACGACGCTGGACGAAAAGCTGCGCGCAGAAATGTATCATGAGATGCAGGGTCTGGTCAGCGAGGATGGCGGTACGATCATCCCGATTTTCGTCAACTACATCGATGTATCCAACGACAAGGTTGCCCATGGCCCCGTCGCCAACAACCGTTTCTTCGATGGCTGGAAGATCGTTGAACGGTGGTGGCAGGCATGAAGATCGCAGCAATTGGCGGCGGCGTCATCGGCGGTGGCTGGATCGCTCGCTTCATTCTGGCTGGTCATGACGTCACGGTTTTCGACCCTCATCCCGAGGCCAAACGCATCGTGGGGGAGGTGATGGCCAATGCCGGCGACGCCTGGGAACGGCTCTACCAGGCGCCGCTTCCCCCGCCAGGAACGATAAGCTGGGCGGCCTCGATCGCCGAGGCGGTCTCCGATGCAGACTACATCCAGGAAAGTGTTCCCGAACGGCTGGACCTGAAGCACCGGATCATCGCCGAGATCGAGGCTGCGGCACCGCCGCAGGCGATCCTCGCCTCGTCCACATCCGGGTTCAAGCCGTCTGAATTGCGCGAGGGAGCCATACACCCCGAGCGCATGCTCGTCGCGCATCCCTTCAATCCGGTTTACCTTCTGCCGGTGGTGGAGATTGTCGGTGGCGGTGAGGCCGCACAAAGGGCATCGGCACTCCTGGAATCCGTCGGCATGAAGCCGGTGCAGATCGCCCGGGAAATCGATGCCCATATCGGCGACCGGTTGCTGGAGGCCGTCTGGCGCGAAGCCCTGTGGCTGATCAAGGACGGCATCGCCACCACCCAGGAGATCGACGACATCATCCGCTACGGTTTCGGCCTGCGCTGGGCTCAGATGGGCCTCTTCGAAACCTATCGCATCGCCGGAGGAGAGGCCGGCATGCGCCATTTCCTTGGTCAGTTCGGCCCGGCGCTCAAATGGCCCTGGACCAAGCTCATGGACGTGCCCGATCTTGATGACGACCTCGTCGATCGCATCGCGGCGCAATCCGACCTGCAATCGGGTGCCTATTCGATCCGCGAGCTGGAGCGCATCCGGGATAGCAACCTGATCGGCATCTTCCACGCGCTGAAGGCCAATGACTGGGGCGTCGGCAAGACCGTCAGCACCATGGAAAATCGCTTCTATGCGCGAGAGGGCAAGAAAGCTGCCGGCTATCCGCTCCGGCTGCACGAAGCGCGCGTGACCGGCGGCTGGCTGGACTATAACGGACACATGACCGAGTTCCGCTATCTCCAGGTCCTGGGCGATGCCACGGACGCATTCCTCATCCATATCGGGCTCGACGCAGAGTACCGCGCCGGCGGCCATTCCGCCTACACGGTCGAAACCCATATCCGGCACCTGGGCGAAGTGAAGGGGGGAATGCGGCTGATCGTGGAAACGCGGCTTCTCGGCTATGACGAGAAGCGGCTGCGCCTGCACCATGCGATCATGAACGACAGTGGAGAGACAGTCGCAACCGGAGAGCATATGCTACTCCACGTCGACACCAGGGCAAACCGCACTGTAGCAATGCCGAGGGAGTTGATGCGCGCGCTCGAAGCGATCATCGCGCAGGATCACGCGCCGCATCCCGGTCACGCGGGCGTCGGCATACGCGCCGTGAGGCTGAAGGAGGCGTCGGCATGAAAAGCGGGGGAGGGCGGCCCATTCTGCGCATGATCGTCGTGCGCCTGGGTCTCGGCCTGTTCACTCTGCTCGTGATCTCCGTCCTGATCTTTCTTGCCGTCAGCCTGCTGCCGGGCGATATCGCCCAGCAGGTTCTCGGACAATCGGCAACACCGGAAACCGTTGCCGCATTCCGGCGCGAGCTCGGCCTCGACCAACCCTTGGCGCTTCGCTACCTGACGTGGATAGGCGGTGTCTTGACCGGCGATTTCGGCCACTCGCTCGCGAATGGCCGGCCGGTGTCGGAGCTGCTTGCGGCGCGTCTTGGCAACACCTTGTTTCTGGCCGCCTACGCGGCGGCCATCGCCATACCACTGGCGGTCCTTCTGGGGCTTCTGACGGCGTTGTGGCGTGGCAGTTGGTTCGACAGGCTGGCCAACACCCTTACCCTGTCGGCGATCTCATTTCCCGAGTTCTTCATCGCCTATATCCTGATGTTCTGGCTCTCGGTCCATATGGGCTGGCTTCCGTCGATTGCCGATCCCGGTGCCGCGCCCGACCTTCTCGACATGCTGCGCCGCGCCCTGCTTCCCGCCATGACGCTGGTCCTCGTCGTCACCGCGCATATGATGCGCATGACACGGGCTGCCGTGCTGAACGTGCTGGCGGAGCCCTATATCACGATGGCGCGTCTCAAGGGTGCTTCGCGCTGGCGGACCATTACCAGGCATGCGCTCCCCAATGCCCTTGCCCCGATTTCCAATGTCATTGCGATCAACATCGCCTGGCTGATCACCGGCGTGGTCATCGTCGAGGTCGTCTTTGTCTATCCCGGTCTGGGTCAGCTGATGGTCGACAGTGTCACCAATCGCGACATGCCGGTGGTGCAGGCCTGTGCCCTGATCTTTGCCTGCGTCTATATTCTGCTCAATCTCCTGGCCGATGTGCTGGCGATCGCCACCAATCCGCGCCTCCTTCACCCGAGGTGACGTCATGGCAAGCCTCACGCGAACCATCAGAACCATGCCGGCAGGCGCCCTCATCGGCCTTTTCGTCGTCACCGTTTACATCCTCATCGCGGCGTTTGCATCGCTGATTGCGCCGCATGGCCAGGCCGAAATTGTCGGCGCGCAGTTCGAACCCTGGAGCGCAACCTATCCTCTGGGCACCGATGCGCTCGGACGTGACATGCTCTCGCGCCTCGTCTGGGGCGCGCGAAACACGGTCGGAATTGCCACGATCACGACGGTCATGGCTTTTTCGCTCGGCGCCGTGATCGGACTTCTCGCCGCCGCTCTTGGCGGCTGGTTCGATCTTGTTCTCTCGCGTCTCATCGATGTGATGATGGCCGTGCCGCCGTTGATCCTCACCTTGCTGGCGCTGTCGGCGGTCGGGCCGGGGGTCGTCAACCTGATCCTGATCGTTGCGATCCTCGATTCCACACGCGTCTTCCGTCTGGCCCGGGCGACGGCGGCAAACGTCATGGTGATGGATTATGTCGAGGCGGCGAAGCTGCGCGGCGACGGCACCGCATGGATTATAATCCGGGAAGTGCTACCCAACATCGCGGCGCCGCTCGTCGCCGAGTTCGGCCTGCGCTTCTGTTTCGTCTTCCTGACCATTTCGGCGCTCGCTTTCCTGGGCCTTGGCCTGCCGCCGCCGATGGCTGACTGGGGTGCCATGGTGCGCGACAATGCCGCGCTGATCACCTTCGGCGACATCACGCCTCTTCTGCCCGCCGCCTGCATCGCAACATTGACCGTCGCGATCAATTTCGTGGTGGACTGGATGTTGCACCGCGCCTCTGGGCTGAAAGACTGACGCCATGTTGTTGAAGATCGAGAACCTGAAGGTCGAAGCGAAGGGCGAAGCGGGATGGTCTCCGATCCTGCACGGCGTCGACCTCGAGATCGGACGCGGCGAAGTCGTCGGCCTCATCGGCGAATCCGGTGCCGGCAAGTCCACGCTCGGCCTTGCCGCGATGGGCTTTGTCCAGGCAGGCCTTCGCTTCTCCGGCGGGCGCGTCCTCTTCGAGGGCGTGGATCTTCTGCGCCTGTCGGAGCGGGAGAGATCAGCCTATCGCGGACGGCGTGTCGCCTACGTCGCACAATCGGCAGCCGCCAGCTTCAACCCGGCCTGGCGGCTCCTTGACCAGTTTTGTGAGGGCCCGGCAATCCACGGTACGGCCAGTCGGTCGGACACCGAGATATTCGCCCGCCAGCTCTATGCCAGCATGCAATTGCCCGATCCGGCAAATTTCGGGCTTCGCTTTCCCCACCAAGTCTCGGGCGGTCAGCTGCAACGTGCAATGGTCGCGATGGCCATGGCCTGCAAGCCCGACCTGATCGTCTTCGACGAGCCGACCACGGCTTTGGACGTCACCACCCAGATCGGCGTTCTGACTGCCATCCGCGAAGCCGTTGAGACATCCAGTACCGCTGCAATCTACATCACACACGATCTGGCCGTCGTTGCGCAGATGGCCGACCGCATCAAGGTCATGCGCCATGGTCTCGAGGTCGAGGAGGCTCCAACCCGGCAGATCATGGAGGCGCCGATCAAGGACTATACCCGCTCACTTTGGGCCGTGCGCGAATTCAGGCGCCCCGAGCGTCGCCTGAGAAATATGGAAGCGCCGGTCGTCAGCATCAGCAACGTGACGGCGGGCTATGGCCGGCTCGACGTGCTGCGTGACGTCGATTTTGCCATTCCCCGTGGTGCAACGGTGGCGGTCGTCGGGGAATCCGGCTCCGGCAAATCGACAACGGCCCGTGTCGTAACCGGTCTGTTGCCGCCGCGCATCGGCTCGATATCGCTGAACGGCGAGGTGCTGCCGCCGAGCCTCACTCACCGATCGCGCGAGCAATTGCGCAAGATCCAGATGATCTATCAGACGGCCGATACGGCGTTGAACCCGCGCCAGACCATTCGCCAGATCCTGTCCCGCCCGCTGCAATTCTACCTGGGGCTCAAGGGGGAGGCACGGGAACGACGCCTGTTCGAATTGATGGAGCAGATCGAGCTTCAGCCAAAACAGTTTCTCGATCGGCGGCCTGGCGAACTGTCGGGCGGGCAGAAACAGCGCATCGGCATCGCCCGGGCGCTGGCGGCCAATCCGGAAATCATCATCTGTGACGAAGTGACGAGCGCGCTCGACCAGCTTGTGGCCGAGGGGATCTTGCGCCTGCTCAGCCGCCTTCAGGATGAAACTGGCGTCTCCTACATGTTCATCACGCACGACATCGATACCGTGCGCGCCATTGCCGACGAGGTGGTGGTGATGAAGGGCGGCACGGTGCAGGACAAGGGCAGCAAGAGGGAGGTCATGGATCCGCCGCGCCACGACTACACACGCCAGTTGCTCGCCTCTGTCCCGCAGATGGATCCGGATTGGCTGAAGCGCCACATCGAGGGCATGCGGCATGATCGATGATAGCCAGGTCCTGGCCTTTATCGCCGCGACCGAAGCCAGCTATCCGCCGGAGGCAAACACAGCCGGTGCGGCTGAAAACCGTGCCTATTACGATGCCATGTGCGCGCGCTTCCGTGCACCGCGTCCGGACGGCATGATTGTGACGGATCGCCGGATCGGTGGCGTGCCGTGCAGGCTTTATGGCTCCGAGACGCCCGTCTGCATCCTTTATCTACATGGCGGCGGATTTGTCGTCGGCGGGCTCGACAGCCACGACGATGTCTGCGCGGAAATCGCCGATGCAGTCGGCTTGCAGGTCGTCTCCGTGGATTACCGCCTTGCGCCTGAACACCTTTGGCCCGCCCAGATCCAGGACGTGGAGGCGGTCTGGCGCGCGCTCGACCGGGCCGCCGTCGTGGTCGGCGACAGTGCTGGCGGTATGCTGGCCGCAGCACTTTGTCTTTCGCAGAAGGGCAAGCGGCAACCGCTTGGCCAGGTGCTGATCTATCCAGGACTTGGCGGCGAGGGCGATGCGCCGTCCTACCGAGAGAACGCCGAAGCGCCGTTGCTGCGTGCAAGCGACGTGCTTGCTTATAGGGACATTCTCTTTGGCTGCGCGCCCGTGACCGATCCGGTCGCGCGGCCCCTCATGGCCTCCGATCTGTCCGGGCTGGCCCCTGCCTTCATCGTAACGGCGGACGTCGATCCTCTGCGTGATGACGGCAAGGCCTATGCCGAACGGCTTTCAGCGGCGCGTGTGCCGGCAAGCTGGCGCAATGAACCCCAGCTGCCGCATGGCTATCTGCGTGCGCGGACCACGAGTGATCGGGCCCGCCGCAGCTTTCACGCCATCATCGCGGAGATCAGTCGGTTTGCTGTGTCCGCGGACACACGGAAAGCGGACCGGAAGTGTGAGTTCGTCCTGGAGGTTTGATCAGCGGAAAAATTGCTGCCTCCAGCGCGCCTACTTTCCAAGTCTGAGCTTCAAATAGCGGCCGACGAGGAGGGCGGCCGGGTAGAGGACTTCTTCTTCGGTGTGGGCGTGCGAGATCAGCTTCTCGGCAAAATGCGCGTACTTGGGTTTCTTCTCGACCTTCGCGGCAGCCACCAGATCGCCGAGCGCCTCCACGATCTGCTTATGCTCGGCCAGCATGCTGGGCAGCTCGGCCTCAAGCCTATCTGTTAGGGCGAGAACATCGGCCATCTCCGGCACGACAGTTCCCGACGCCAACGGCGCAAGCAGACAAAGTGGAGGTAGAGCGATCTCTTCCTCACGAACGAAATGCGGATGCAGCCGTTTCGCGACCTCCGCCGCCGCTTCACCGATACGGCCGCCTGCTCTCGTCGCGTCGAGCAGCTCCGCGTGAAGCTCGGCGTGCTCTGCTTGCAGCGGCTCAGGGATCTTGAAATCCATCGCCTACTCCTCTCAAACGCCCGGCTAGTCACTTATTTATTTATTATTTTCGCATAGAAATCACCTAGCGGTTTTGCGACAGATCAATATGGAACTGCAGCGAGTGCATTAACCTTTTGAGCCGCCTTTTTTGTCGACAACAGTTGCTTCGGCGAGTAGGGGCAGAAAGTCCGCTTCTAGATAGCGCGTCGCGAACCGACTTCCGTTGCATAAGGTGCCGGCAGGAAGGTCAGTGCATCACTTTGCGGACCGCACTAGCCATTCAAACGCAACAAGGCCGTCATTGCCCTCGACCAGATCGGACAGGCGCATCTTGTCGAGTGATGCATAAAAGGCCTCCACCGCGTCGTGAATGGCATTGCGTAACCAGCAGCTGTCGACCAGGGGGCGGGTGATGGTGGGGTTGAAACACTCTGCGAAGGGAAGATCGGCGTCGATAATCCGAGAGACGGCACCGACGTTAATCTCCGAGAGGGATGCAAATCGGCGATGCCCAGCTTGCGTATGGTGACATGCGCATTGAAGGCGCAGAACATCAAGGCCCTGATTGCCGGATGGGTCCGGATGGCGAGTGTTGTATTACACCAATTCCCCTTCCGCTGGCATGCTCGCCTGGCACTCCATTTGCCGCAGCGCGACAATTTGGAATTTGATCATGATCAGCTACGCCGGTAGTCTGCCGCGAGAACGCATCCTAGACCTCCCTTTAGGCGCGCCTTGTCCAGAACCGAGAAGATCAAGAGCGACCCCGCCCGCGGGCGGCTGATGCAAATGGCGCGCCGCGATAGCGGTGCCATGGCGACAGCCAGCAGTCTGTCTGTTCTGGCGGCCTTGCTCTGGCTGCCGCAGGCATGGCTGGTCAGTCAGTTCCTGGCGCCATTGGTCGAGGGGAGAACGCCGGGCCTGGGCCCGGTCGTCACCACTGGCGCCTTCATTGCTCTCGGGCTTATGCGTCACCTCCTCGACGCTCTGGCGGGGCGGCGGGCTTTTGGTATCGGGCAACGACTGATCGAGCGGGAGCGGATCGACCTCGTCGAACGGGAGAGCCTCGCGTCGCCCCTTGCGGGCAGCAGCCAGACGTCGGCGGCTCTCGCGACCTTGCTTGCCGGCAAGCTCGACGCCCTGCTGCCATGGGCAAGCCGCTATCGTCTCGCCGCGGTCAAGGTCGCGACGGTCCCTGCCGTCATCCTGGTCGTCACCGCGTCGATGTCCTGGCTCGCCGGCGTGGTGCTTCTCGTCGCCGGACCGTTGATCCCGGTGTTCATGGCGCTGATTGGGATCGCGGCAAGGCAGGCGAGCGAGAAACAGATGGCCGCCACCGGCACCCTCAATTCCACGCTGCTCGAATGGCTGAATGCCGCATCGGACATCCGCCTGCTGAACGCCGAGGCATTGACTGTCGAACGCTTCCGCCAGTCGGCCGAGACATTGCGGGCGAAGACCATGGGGGTTTTGAGGATCGCCTTCCTTTCCTCGACCGTCCTGGAACTCTTCTCGGCGATCGGCATTGCGCTGGTCGCCGTCTATGTCGGTTTCGCGCTGCTCGGAACCTTTACGTTCGGTGCCTACGAAACGCCTCTGACGGTGGCGGAAGGTATCCTCATCCTGTTGCTGGCTCCCGACTTCTTCCAGCCGTTGCGCGATCTTGCCGCCGCCTGGCACGACAAGGCCGCTGCACTGGCAGTCGCGGGCGAGCTCGCCGAGCGCGAAATCAATCCGCGCCCGCGCATCCTCGGACGCGGAGCAAGAGCCGACAGCCGTCTCGCGGGTGCGTTGACGATCGCAACCAGGGGGCTCCGTTACGAGGCAGGCGGACGGGAGATAGCCTTCCCCGACATTGAGATCATGCCGGGCGAGAAGGTGGCGATCTGCGGCCCGAGCGGGGCCGGCAAGACGACCTTCATCGGCCTGCTTTGCGGACTCGCGCGCCCATCCTCAGGCCGCGTCGAGATCGGCGGGCATCTGCTCGATGACGATCTGGCTGATGCGTGGAGAGGCATGACCGGTTTCGTTGGCCAGCATCCGCATATGCTGAACGCAAGCCTGCGCGCCAACGTCGCCTTGGCAGGTGACCGGATCGACAGAGACCGGTTCGATGCCGCGCTCGCCGACGCGGCTGCCGATGGTGTCGTGGCCGCCCTGGCCCGGGGCGCCGACACCCGTCTCGGCGAAAACGGCAGCGGCGTTTCGGGCGGGGAGGCCCGTCGTCTGACGATCGCCCGTGCCGTCTATGCGGACGCAAAGGTGATCTTCGCCGACGAGCCGACTGCCGACCTCGACACCGCGACGGCCGGCCGGATCGCCGAAGCGCTGGAAAACATCGGCCGGCAGGGTGCGACGCTCGTGATTGCGACCCATGATCCGCGTCTCATCGCCCGGTTCGACCGAGTGATTACCCTGGAGGCCGGAAGATGACGGCACTAATCAGGGTTTTTCGGCGCGTCTGGCGAGATCGCATGGGCTCTCTCGCCGTCGGCATCCTGCTTTCCGTCTGCGTGCTCGCAGCCGGTCTGGCGCTACTTGGTCTCTCCGGCTGGTTCATCACTGCCGCCGGCATGGCGGGGCTGGCCGGCGCCGGACTGACCTTCGATGTGTTCCGGCCGAGTGCCGGCGTGCGCTTTCTCGCGCTTGGACGTGCGGTCGCTCGTTACGGCGAGAGGCTTGCGACGCACGATGCCACCCTCAAGGGGCTTGCCGATCTGCGTGTGGCCCTGCTGGAGGCCATGCTCCGCAAGCCGGCCATTCTTCTGTCCCGTCTGCGTGGCTCCGAGCGGCTCAACCACCTGACGATCGATGTCGACGCCCTTGACGGCGTCGCGTTGCGGCTCGTGATGCCGGCGGTCGCGGCGGCATTTGTGCTTGCCGCCACCTTCTTCCTGATCGACCGGCTCGTCCTCTCGTCGGTCGCCGTTCTCGAGATCGGTAGCTATCTCGTCGGTCTGGCCGCCGCGCTGATCGTCGGGGCACGCGCTTCGCGAAAGCCTTCCCGGCTCGGGCAGCGATCGGCGCAAGCCTTGCGCATGCGTTTCATCGACATGATGCGCGGCCGCACCGAGCTCGCAGTCAGCGGCCGTCTGGAGGACTATCGCCGATCCGTCCTCGATGCCCATCGCCGGATGCAGCATGCGCAATCGCGGATCGATGTGGTCGAGCGGACGTCGACACTGCTTCTCGGTTTCGCGGGCAGCGTCGCGGCTGGCGGCGCACTGCTCGTCGGTGGTCTGGCTGCGGGGCAGGGACGCATCGATCCGGCGAGCGCGGCGCTGGGTTTCTTTGTGGCACTCGCGCTGGTGGAGACCGCAGCCCCGCTTGCGCGCGGCATCGCCGAGCTTGGCAAGATGACGCAAGCGGCGCGGCGGATCGAGGCCCAGTTCGCGGGGGCGCCCCGGGCAGTGCCGCGAGAACCGGCGTCGTCGCCGGTCGTCTCCAGCGACTCGGCGGTACTTTCAGGCCACGAACTGGTCTATCGCCGGGGGAACCGCGCGCTTTTCGAAGGTCTGGATTTCTCCGTCGGCCGCGGCGAGACGCTGGCGCTCGTCGGCGAAAGCGGCTCTGGAAAGACCACTCTTCTCAACATCATCCGTGGCCTCGTCGAACCCACGGAAGGTACCGTTAGTCTGGAGGGTCGGCCGATAGCCGCCTGCGGGGAGGCGGAGCGCGCGGGCTTTATCGGCTACCTGCCGCAACGCGCCGCACTCGTCAGTGGCGCGATCGCCGACAATCTGCGCCTTGCGGCGCCCGCGGCCGGTGATGACATGCTTTGGGAGAGCCTGCGGATCGCCTGCCTCGACGAGGTCGTGACTGCCAAAGGTGGGCTGCGGTATCCGCTCGGCGAGGGCGGGCAGGGTCTTTCGGGCGGCGAAAGGCGCCGCCTCGCACTCGCCCGGATGCTGCTGCGCCGGCCCTCGATCATCCTTCTGGACGAGCCGACCGAAGGGTTGGACGTCGAGACCGCGTGCGATATACTTGCACGGCTGCGTTCGGCATTTCCGCGGGCCGCGATAGTGGTCGCTGCCCATCGTGCGGAGGAACGTGCCTGGGCCGATCGCCAGCTTGAAATCGGTCCTCCGAATCCACTTCGATAGCAGCGGTCCGGCCGATAAACGACGTTGATCCACCTCATGGACGGTACCGCTCGGATCACACATATCATGCCTACCATGCTTCTGAGCTGAATGTTCTAGTCAACCGAGAGCAAGATCATGGAAATCGACGTAGTCGAGCTGTCACGCCTGCAATTTGCGATGACGGCAATGTACCACTTCCTCTTCGTCCCCCTCACACTCGGCCTTTCCATCATCGTCGCGATTATGGAAACGGTCTATGTGATGACGAACCGTCCGATCTGGCGACAGATGACGAAGTTCTGGGGAACGCTGTTCGGCATCAACTTCGTGCTGGGGGTCTCCACCGGCATCACCATGGAATTCCAGTTCGGCATGAACTGGAGCTATTACAGCCACTATGTCGGTGACATCTTCGGTGCGCCGCTGGCGGTCGAAGGGCTGATGGCCTTCTTCCTCGAGGCGACCTTCGTGGGACTGTTCTTCTTTGGCTGGGACAAACTCTCCAAGCGTGCCCACCTGGTCGTCACCTGGCTTGTAGCCATCGGTTCGAACCTTTCCGCTCTCTGGATCCTCATCGCCAATGGCTGGATGCAGAACCCCGTCGGCGCTGAGTTCAACCCGATGTCGATGCGGATGGAAATGACCTCCTTCTTCGATGTTGTCTTCAACCAGGTCGCGCAGGCGAAATTCGTCCACACCGTCTCCGCCGGCTATGTCACCGCCTCGGTCTTCGTGCTCGGCGTATCCGCATGGTACTTGCTGAAGGGGCGTCACACGGACCTTGCCCGCCGGTCGATCGCGGTTGCGGCCTCCTTCGGCCTCGCCTCGGCACTCTCCGTCGTCGTTCTCGGCGATGAATCCGGTTATTCGGTCACCCATGACCAGAAGATGAAGCTCGCGGCCATTGAAGGCATGTGGGAAACCCAGCCGGCGCCGGCATCCTTCACGCTCGTCGGCATTCCCGACCAGGCAGCGCGCGAAACCCATTACGCCCTCCACATCCCCTATGTGATGGGCCTGATCGGCACGCGCTCGCTGACCGGTGAAATCCCCGGCATCTCCGAGCTCGTGCAGCAGGCGGAAGATCGTATCCGTTCCGGTCAGATCGCCTATGACGCGCTGATGACCTACCGCGCCGAAAAGGGTGTGGTTTCGGATGAAGTCCGTACGACCTTCGAAGAGCACAGCAAGGATCTCGGCTTCGCCCTGCTCTTGAAGCGCTACGTAGACGATCCGCGCCAGGCGAGCGACGACCAGATCAAGATGGCGGCCAACGACACCGTGCCGACGGTCTGGCCGCTCTTCTGGGCCTTCCGCCTGATGGTCGCCCTCGGCTTCTCCTTCATCGCGGTCATGGCTTGGTTCTTCTGGATGGCGTCCTTCCGCAGGATGCAGTTCCCGCGTGTCGCCTTGTGGCTCGCGGTCATCATCATCCCGACGCCGTGGATTGCCGCGGAGCTCGGCTGGTTCGTCGCTGAATTCGGCCGCCAGCCCTGGACCGTCGACGGTGTGCTGCCGACGGCGCTCTCCGCCTCGCATCTCTCGGTGACGGAGCTTTCGATCACGCTCGCAGGCTTCGTGCTGTTCTACACCGTGCTCTTCGTCATCGAGATGGGCCTGATGCTGAAATACATCCGCAAGGGACCCTACCTCGACGTGCCGGAAACGGATCAGTGGCAGAGACGACACCGCGATCGGCTGACAAGCTCGTCGGCTCTCACCCAACCTGCGGAGTAAGATCATGATCCTCTATCAACTCCTCGACTTCGAACTGCTACGCGTCATGTGGTGGGTGCTGCTGGGCGTGCTGCTCGGAGGCTTCGCGATCACCGACGGCTTTGACATGGGGGTCGGCGCCCTCCTGCCCTTCGTCGGCAGGACCGACCCGGAGCGGCGTGTGGCCATCAACACCATTGGCCCGGTCTGGGAAGGCAACCAGGTCTGGTTCATCCTCGGCGGCGGGGCGATCTTCGCGGCCTGGCCACCTCTTTATGCCGTCAGTTTTTCCGGCTTCTATCTCGCCATGTTCGCCGTGCTTGCGGCGCTCATCCTGCGGCCGGTCGGCTTCAAATACCGGTCGAAGCGTGACAGCGCGACCTGGCGGTCGGCGTGGGACTGGGCGCTGTTCGTCGGCGGCGCGGTGCCGGCCCTGATCTTCGGGGTTGCCATGGGCAACGTGCTTCAGGGCGTGCCGTTCCGCTTCAACGAGGACCTGATGATCTTCTACGAAGGGTCCTTCTTCGGTCTGCTCAACCCCTTCGCGCTGCTTGCGGGCCTCGTATCGCTGGCGATGCTCGTCATGCACGGTGCCGCCTGGCTCCAGCTCAAGACCGAGGGTCCAGTGCGGGAGCGTGCCCGCATGTACGGCTCCGTCGCCGCGGTCGTGACGATTGTCGCCTATGCGGCCGCCGGCGCCTGGATGACGTCGGGGATCGCCGGTTACGCAACCGTTGGCGTCCCCGTCACCGATGGCCCGTCCAACCCGCTGCTCGGCGAGGTCGCGCGTTCGCCGTCGTGGTTTGCGGCCTACGCTGTGAGGCCGTGGATTGCGGTTGCTCCGGTTCTGGGATTTGCCGGCGCGATCCTCGTGTATCTCGGCTTCCGGGCCGGTCGCGAGGTGTCAACGCTGCTGTTCTCGAAACTTTCGATCGCCGGCATCATCGCCTCGGTCGGCCTGACGATGTTCCCGTTCATCCTGCCGTCCTCGCTCGATCCGAAGTCGTCGCTGACGGTCTGGAATTCGTCGTCGTCGCACCAGACTCTCTTCGTCATGCTGGTGATGGCCGTGATCTTCGTGCCGATCATCCTTGCCTATACCGCATGGGTCTACAAGGTCCTGTGGGGCAAGGTGACCGAAGCGGACGTGACCGAAAACAGCAGCACCGTCTACTGAGGGAGAAAGAACGATGTGGTATTTCGCCTGGCTTCTCGGCCTGCCGCTCGCCGCGATCTTCGCGGTCGTCAACGCCATGTGGCTCGAAATGCAGGAAGACCGTGCGATCATGGGCAACTCGCCCGAAGACGCGGAAACCACGCTGTGATGCCCTGAGGGCGGGACGGCGCCTGCCGTCCCGCTTTCGCAGCAAGCGTCTCTCAGGCGACTTTCGGCGTGACCTGGCAGTTCCAGGGCAACAGGTGATCGAACCGAACGATCGGATGGTCTGCGATGCGGGCGAGGGCGCCGCGCAGGTAGGTCTCTGGGTCGATACCGTCCAGCGTAACGGCTTCGGTGAGAGAAAAGGCGCCCACGCCTGCGCACCAGCGCGACCTGATCCTGCGAGTATTCGATCCGCCGCTTATGTAGAGAGCTGCATGTTCCGCCACTATGAACGGAACGATGCGGCGATGCGGTCATGGTGGTCGATTGCTGCCGGCACCGTCGCTTGGAGGCTCGGGCGAATCTCAAAGAGCCGGGCGACTACCCCAAGCTCTTGAGATAGATCGACAGCAATTGCGTTTGCGAGGAAATGCCGAGCTTGCGATAGACGTTGCGGCGATGAACCTTGACGGTTCCCGTCGAAATGCCGAGCCGAAGACCGACGGATTCCGACGAGTGCCCTTGCAGGACGAGTTCGACGATGGCGGCTTCACGGTCGGTCAGATTGAGATCGCGCCACACCCGTTCCGCGGCGGGTTGGGCAGCCTTGCGCCCCCTTCCGCTGCGCTTGGCAATCGCCATGTCGAAGCGGCGACCGAGATCGGGCCACGCATGGCGGACCAGCGCGGCCACCACCGGCTCCGCCTTCTTCAGCAGGGCAAATTCGGCAGCGGAGAATACCCCGGATTGCTCGCGCCGCATCAGCGAGAGAACGACCGTGATGCCGTTGTCGAGCGCGACGAAGAAGCCGACTTCTTCGGCCAGTCCCGTCTGGGTATAGTAGCTGCGGAAGTATTCGCTCGAGAAGAACCGGTCTGGCGCCAGCTCTCGCATGCGCCAGACGCCGGGCTTCGGCTCCCGCGCTGCCCTGTAGAACGGATCGAGCAGATACGGACCGGCCTGGTACATGCTGACGAAGACGACGTGCTCTTTGTCGGTGAACGTACTGTATAGATCGATGGGCCGTGCCTGTCCGCGATAGGCGAAGACGACGACATAATCGAAGCGGAGCAGGCTTTTCATCAGCGCATGGAAGGCGGGGCCCGCCGCCGCATCGCGCGGCGCACTCTGGCCCACCATCCGCCCCATGGCTTTGAACAAGGCTTCAAGATCCATGCCGACATTCACCCGATTGCAAAAAAGAGCAGCAAATGCTCCCGGGGTATACACCCTCCACATCCGGAAACGGCTTGGAATACCTCTTTCGGGGTATATACCGCAATCGACCAGCTTGAATAGGCTTGACGCAGACGGTGTGAAGCCGGGCGATCGCGAGAAGGCCCGGCATCAAAAACAACCGCGGGGAATATGTTGTGACAGCGCCTTCGATGAATGACATCGAGTTCCGTTCGGTCGCCAAGCGCTATGGCAGCGTGACGGCCGTCTCGGACATCAATCTGGCCGTGCCGAAGGGTGCGTTCGTAGCCCTGCTCGGACCGTCGGGTGGCGGCAAGACCACGTGCCTGAGGATGATCGGCGGCTTCGAGCAACCGAGCGAGGGCACCGTGCTGATCAACGGCCGCGAGATGAACGGCGTGCCGCCCTATCGCCGCCCCGTCAACATGGTCTTCCAGCACTATGCGCTGTTTCCGCATTTCAACGTCGAGCAGAACGTCGCCTACGGCTTGAGGCAGTTGCGGCCGAGGCTTGGCGCCGCCGAGATCGCCAGCCGGGCGCGCGAAGCGCTGGAAATGGTGCGCCTCGGCGGCTTCGAGAAACGCCGCGTGCACGAAATGTCGGGCGGTCAGCAGCAGCGTGTGGCGCTGGCCCGCGCCATCGTCAACAAGCCCTCGGTACTGCTTCTCGATGAGCCACTGGCGGCTCTCGACAAGAAACTGCGCACGGCCATGCAAATCGAACTGCAGACCCTGCAGCGCGAGCTCGCCATTACCTTCGTTCTCGTCACCCATGACCAGGAAGAGGCGCTGTCGATGAGCGACATGGTCTGCGTGATGAACGCCGGCCGCATCGTCCAGGTGGACAAGCCACAAGCAATCTACGACCACCCGGCCAATCTCTTCGTGGCCGATTTCGTCGGCAAGACCAACCGCATCACCGCCACTCTGGAGGCCGATGGAACGACGATCCGCCTCTCGAACGGCACGGCGCTGGCACGCGACGGCAAGGGAGCGATGGCACCCGGTGCCGTGACTGTTGCGTTGCGCCCCGAGGCCATCGACCTCGTTCGCCAACAGCCGATGCATGATGATGGACTCGCGGGCACCGTCACTCACCGCATCTTTCTCGGCTCGACCGCCGAATATCAGATCAACGTCGACGGACTGGGCGATTTTCTCGTAACGGCCGACCGGCGCAGCGTGCAGGAAAGCGATCTCGTCGCACCGGGCGAACGGGTCGTTCTGAAATTCGATCCCGGCAAAATGCATGTTTTTCCGGCCTGAGGAACGGTCGTACTCGTCAAGACAAAAAAAAGGGAACAGCGTCATGACAAAGTGGTACAGAGAAAATGCCCCGGTGACCGCCGAACAATTGAGCGACGAATGGATGCGCCTGAAACGCGGTTCGGTTTCGCGCCGTCACTTCCTCGGCGTCACCGGCCTGGGCCTTGCTGCAGCGGTGCTCGGCCGCCAGCCCGGCGTCTTCAACGCCAACGCCTATGCCGAAGACCTCGGCACGACCATGTCGCTTGCCACCTGGCCGAACTATCACGATCCGGCGACCTTCGAAGCCTTTACCGCTGCGACCGGCGTTGCTGTCGAAGTCAACGTTTTCGGGTCCAACGAGGAGATGCTCGCCAAGCTGCAGGCCGGCGGCACCGGATGGGACCTCTTCGTACCGACCAACTACACCATTTCGACCTATGTGAAGCTCGGCTTGATCGATCCCCTCGACATGTCGAAGGTGCCGGCCTTCTCACAGGCCAGCCAGTCGCCGCGCTTCACTTCGCAAGGCGCCGTCGACGGCGTGACCTACGCCCTGCCGAAGAACTGGGGTACGACGGGCATGGCCGTCAACACGGCCAAGATCAAGAGCAAGATCACCTCGTGGAAGGACTTCTTCGAGGTCGCAATGACCGAGGCCGATGGCCGCGCCATGGTTCACGACTATCAGCTGACGACCATCGGCAGCGCGCTGGTCTCACTTGGCTACTCCTTCAATTCGGTCAAGCCCGACGAGCTTGCCAAGGCCGAAGAACTGCTGATCAAGGTCAAGCCCCATCTCTACGGCATCAACAGCGACTATCAGCCCGGCATGCGCGCTACCGACGCCTGGATGACCATGTGCTGGACCAATGACGGCGCGCAGCTAAGCCGCGACATGCCGGAAATCGCTTTCAGCCTCGGCTCCGACGGCGGCGAGATCTGGACCGACTTCTATGCCATCCCGAAGAGCGCCGCCAACAAGCCGGCGGGCTATGCCCTGCTCGACTTCCTGATGACGCCGGAAAATGCCGTCAAGGAACACATCGCCAACGGCGCCCCGACGACCGACAGCCGGGTACTCGCCTTGCTGCCGGCCGACGTGACGTCCAACAAGATCGTCTATCCCGACGAAGCCTCGCTCACCCCTCTCGAGTTCGGTGCGGCCGTGACGCTCACCGACCCGGCCCGTGCCGAATTGATGGCCCGCTTCAAATCGGCCTGACGGTCTTGGCCGGATGGGAATGTAAGACCCCCCATCCGGCCTGCCTTTTCATTCTCCCCGCTGGCGGGGAGAATGAAAAGGCAGCCGACAGCGCGTTCCAGGTCATTGGATGCGCCCGGCTTCAAGATCCCCTCTTCTCCCTGCAGGGGAGGGCCAGGGTAGGGGTAATCCTCGCTTCATGCCCAATGTTTGAACGCAACCAGGACCAAGGCATGGCCTTTACGACGGACACACGAAAGAGACTGGTCACCGCCACGTTGGTCGCCCCCGCGGCGATCTGGCTGTTCGTCTTCCTCGTCCTGCCCTTCATTGCCGTCGTCGTCTTCTCGGTCGGCGAGCGGGCTCCCGAAGGCGGCTATCAGGCCGCCTTCACCTTCGCCCAGTTCGCCAATCTCGGGTCACGCGCGGCCGCCTTTCGCAACACGATGCTGATCGCCCCCCTCGGGGCTTTCCTCTGTCTGATTGTTGCCTATCCGGTCGCCTACTACCTGGCGATCAAGGCCAGTCCGCAATACCGGCTGCTGCTCGTTTCGCTGGTCGTCGTGCCATTCTGGACGAGCCTTTTGGTGCGCACCTATGCCTGGATGTATATCCTCGGCTCGCGCGGCATCCCGAACCTCCTGTCGATGATCGGCATCGAGGACGTGCGGCTGCTGAATACGCCGGGCGCCGTGCTGCTCGGCATCGTCTACGGCTACCTGCCGCTGATGATCATGCCGATCTATGTGAGCCTGGAAAAACTCGACCGCCGGCTGCTCGAGGCCTCGGCCGATCTCGGCGCAAAACCGGTCTCGACATTCTTCGGCATCACTCTGCCGCTATCGCTCCCGGGCGTCATGACCGGCGTCGCTCTGGTCACCATCCTGCTTCTCGGTGAATACCTGATCCCGCAGTTGCTCGGCGGCGGCAAGGTATTCTTCATCGGCAATGCCCTGGTCGACCTCTTCCTGCAATCGCGAAACTGGCCGTTCGGTTCGGCGATTGCCGTGACGCTGGTGGTCGTCGTCGTCATCGTTCTCACCGTCGCCATGCGCATCGCCTTCAGGATCTCCGGCTCAAGACAGGTGGATCTCGTCTGATGCGCGCGCTCGTCACCTTCGTCTACCTGTTCCTCTATGCACCGATCGCGCTCGTCGTGCTGTTCTCGTTCAATGCGGGCCGCAATGCTTCCGAGTTCACCGGCTTCTCCACCATCTGGTACGGCAAGGCGCTCTCCAACACCTTCCTGATTTCGGCTTTGCAAAACAGCCTGCTGATCGCGTTCACCAGTGCCGGGCTGGCCGCCGTTTTCGGCACCATGGCGGCACTCGGCATGGAACGGCTCGGCCCACGCGGGCGCGCCATCTTCGACGGCCTGTTCGCCGCGGCCATCGTCGTGCCGGGCGTGGTGATCGGCATCGCCACCCTGGTTGCGCTGGTTGAGGTCTTCTCCTTCGTCAACCCGGCGCTCGCTGCGATCTGGCCCGGCGAAAAGCCGCCGCAGCTCGGACTTGGCTACGGATCGATCATCGCCGCCCACGGTCTCTTTTCACTGGCGCTGGTGACGATGATCGTCAAGGCGCGGATCGCCAGCCTGGGCCGCGACATCGTCGAGGCGTCAAGCGATCTTTACGCGAGCCCGTTCACCACCTTCCGCGAGATCGTCCTGCCGCAGATCCTGCCCTCGATCCTTGCCGGTTTCCTGCTCGCCTTTACCTTTTCCTTCGACGATTTCATCGTCGCGTTCTTCGTGGCCGGCTCCAAGTCCACCCTGCCCATCTATGTCTTCGCATCGATCCGCCGTGGCGTCACGCCGGAGATCAACGCGATTGCGACGCTGGTGCTGGTCGCCTCGCTGTTCCTCATCCTGACAGCCCGCACGTTGATGCGGGACAAAAAAACGCATGCCGTGGAGTAAACCATGATCCTGAAAGACCGCGTCGCGATCGTCACCGGCGCCGGCTCCGGCATCGGCCGGGCGGGTGCCGCCATCATGGCGCGCGAAGGCGCCCATGTCTGCGTCGTCGACCGCAACGCCGACGCTGCGGAGATCGTCGTAGCCGAAATCCGCGCGACGGGTGGCAGCGCCGAGGCGCTCGGGCTCGACGTGACCGACGATGTCGCCCTTGAAGCCGGCCTGTCGGCGTTCATGACCCGTCATGGACGCATCGACATCCTGCACAATCACGCCGGCGCACAGGTGGCCGGCGATCTCGAGCAGGTCGAGATCGAGGGCTTCGACCGCTCGTGGAGCCTCAATGTCCGGGCGCACTTTATGGCTGCTCGCTTGGTCATGCCGATGATGAAACGTCAGGGATCCGGCGTCATTCTCAATACCTCGTCATCGTCCGGCGTGCTCTTCGACCGCGAGATGATCGCCTATACGACCACCAAACACGCCGTGATCGCCATGACCCGCCAGATGGCCGGCGACTACGCGCGCTTCGGCATTCGCGTCAACGCGCTCTGTCCCGGTTGGGTCGACACGCCCTTCAACGTACCCTTCATCGAACAGATGGGCGGCAGGGGGGCGATCGAAGCCTATGTCCGAGAAAAGGTGCCGATGGGACGCTGGGCGAGTGTCGAGGAAATCGCCGAGTCCATCCTCTTTCTCGTGTCGTCGCGCTCCTCCTATATGACCGGCCAGATCCTGGTGGTCGACGGCGGCGAAACCGTCGTCTGACGAGAAGCGCGCGCATGGTGACGAAACCGCAGCGGAAGAAGTCCGGTTGCGGACTTGTCTAGAAATCTCTGGCGTATTTGTAGACGGTGTTGCGCGAGACGCCGAGCGTTCGTGCCGTAAGGCTGATATTGTTGCCGTTGCTGCGTAGCATTTCCGTGACTTCCCGGCCGATCTTGGTGCGCAGGGAATTGGTCTGGCGGCCGACGTCTTCTACTGGGTGGCCGAGCAAATCGAGAACATCGGAAGGTGCAATCCTGTTTCCGTCTGCGGCCATCACCAGCTGCAGCAGGGCGGACCGCAATTCGCGCATGTTTCCGCGCCATCCGAATGCCGCCATCAGCGTCGTGGCGGCGGGATCGATCTGCGCCCCCGGCGAAATCTCCACCAGCATGCTGTCGAGCACCGCGCCGAAATCGGTCCGTTCGCGCAGCGGCGGCAACTCCAGCCGTATGACGCCAAGACGATAGAACAGATCCTCCCGGAAGCGCCTGGCGGCGATCGCCTCCTCAAGGTTGACATTGGTGGCAGCCACAATCTGTGTATCGATCTTTCGTACTTGACAACCGCCAACTGGGCGCACCTCGGAACTGTCGAGGAAGCGCAACAGCGCGACCTGGCTAGACGGTGGCATGTCACCGATCTCATCGAGGAACAGCGTGCCGCCATCAGCGGCCACCGCAAGCCCTTCCGAGCCCGCGCGCTGTGCTCCGGTGAAGGCACCGCCGACATAGCCGAACAGTTCGGCTTCGAGGAGATTTTCCGGCAAGGCGCCACAATTGACTGCAACAAAGGCACCTTGCCGGCGGCTCACCTTGTGAATGTGTCGGGCCAGCATTTCCTTGCCAGTGCCGCTTTCGCCACGGATCAGGAAAGGTGGCTTGAAGCGGACGGCGCGGGCTATCTTGTCCAGTTGCTGGCGCACGACAGCGTCGGTGGCGATGAAATCGGGCTTCGTCGGAGGTAGCAGACCCCCGCCGGCAGTGTTGGCGCTGGCTGTTTTTCCGGCCTGGGGCAAGCGCCTCTCAAAACTGTGACGATTGCGCCAGTGGACGGCGTAACGGCTGCCTAAACCATCGCGCAGCGTCGGCTGCCGGCTGTTCGACATCTCCGCCAGAGCCAGGTCGAACGGGGTGTCGAAAATGGCGTTGAATTCCGTGCCGGGGCGTAGCGAGATACCGCGCAGGATTTCCCGTGCGCGCTTGTTGACCGCCACCAGCTGTCCGTTGGCGTCGAAGGAAACAAGCCCGCCGCTCACGGAATTCAAGAGTTCCCAGCGCGAATGAAACAACACGACAATGTGCTTTTCCTGTTGGGCGAGAAACAGCGAGTTTTCGATATGGGTGGCAGCCATGCGCATCAACGCCAAGGTATGGCTGTGGCGCGCACTGCAATCGGACGAGGCGTCCAGCACGCCAGCAAGTTCACCGTCGGAATGCAGGATCGGCGCGGCAAAGCAGCTGACGTCGGAATAAGCGGCAAAGAAGTGCTCCTCGCCGTGAACGATCAGTGGCTGGCGACCAGCCGCGCAAGTCCCGAGCGCATTGGTGCCGCGCAGGCTTTCCTTCCAGACGGCGCCTGGCACGATTCCCCTGCCCGGTCTGCTGGATTGAAACTCGCCGTCGGCAATGGTGTCGAGAACCGTTCCTTCGGCATTGCCGAAGGCGATCAGGAAATTGCTCCCGGCGATCTGCTGATAGAGCGAGTGCATTTCGGCCACGGCAAAGCGATGGGTCAGCTCCTCGCGCTCGCGCAACTGCTTGAGTTCTCGCGTGCCAATCTGGATCGGTGGCGGCGTCACCCGCGGATCGAGCCCGGATTCGATGCAGCGCTGCCAACTCTCGGCGATCTGCGGGTTGACGAGATTGCCGTCGACCTGACCACCCTGCATCAACGTGATCCTGAGCCTCTTCAGGCGCTCAGTCCGTGAAAGCATCTGTCTGTTCCCCCCGGACAAGGCCTCTCCTCAGGCTTTTCAAGGGTTTTATCCCTTTCTGTCCGGACCTCAGTGGACCAATTTTCGTTCCCGCTGGCAAGTGTTCATGATTTGAACAGGTGAAGTCTCGCCGGTGTTGCGGGCCTGAACATCACGCGCAGCCGCGAGTGCGCTGCACAAAAACCTCATCTCTTTGATTTTGCTCATCTCTCTCAGATGAACAGGCAGTTGGCACGGCAACTGCAGTGAGAAAGGCGAAATGACAATGCGCCGACTGAGGAGGCTTAGGAATGAAGGCAGCAGTTCTGCACGAATATGACGAGAAGCTCGAGAAGAGTGAATTCGTAGTTTACGAGGATGTTCCCGATCCCCGTATCGAGGGGCCAAACGATGTGATCGTGCGGGTCGGCGGGGCGGGCGTCTGCCGCACCGACCTGCACGTCATCGAAGGTCTGTGGCGCAACAATTCCGACGTTCAGCTGCCCTATATCATGGGGCACGAAAACGCCGGATGGGTCGAGGAGGTCGGTCCGGGCGTCACACACTTCAAGCCGGGCGATGCGGTGATCTGCCATCCGCTGGTCACCTCGGGCCATTGCCTCGCCTGCCGGCGCGGCAACGACATGCACGCCGAGGAGAGTTCCTTTCCCGGCATCAACGCCAATGGCGGCTATGCCGAATACCTGCGGACCGGCGCACGCTCGCTGATCAAGCTGCCGAAGACGCTCGCGCCAAAGGATGTGGCACCCTACACCGATGCCGGCCTCACCGCCTACCGCGCCTGCAAGAAGGCCGCTCAACATCTGCTGCCGGGCCAATATGTCGTAGTGATCGGCGTCGGTGGGCTTGGTCATATCGGCGTCCAGGTACTGAAGTCGCTTTGTGCGGCGAAGGTCATCGCCGTCGACCGGTCGAAGGAAGCGCTGGAACTTGCCGCCAAGTGCGGCGCCGACGAACTGGTGCTCGCCAACGGCGAACAGGTCGACAAGGTGTTGGCGCTGACCGGCGGCTGGGGGGCGGAGGCGGTCATCGACTTCGTCGGCGAGGGCAGCGCCATTACCGAAGGTCTGGAAATGACGCGAAGTGACGGCGCCTATTACATCGTCGGCTATGGTGGAAAGCTCGAAATTCCCACCATCGACATGATCACCTCGGAAAAGCGCATCATCGGCAATCTCGTCGGCACCTATCCCGAACTGGTCGAACTCATGGCACTTGCCGATCAGGGCAAGGTCCATCTTGCGACGGCGGAATACCGGCTGGCCGATGCCAACCGCGCCCTGCTCGACCTTCACCACGGCAAGATTCATGGCCGCGCGGTGCTTATTCCTTGAGGAGGAGCCGGCTTTTGCCGGCGTGAATTCTTAAACCTGGGAGAGAGAAAAATGACATTGAAGACCTTGCTTCTGACCGCCAGCACGCTCGCACTGGCGGCGGCCGCGGCACCCGCTATGGCGGCGGACTATAGCCGCTTCGGCATTCCGTCCGACTTGCCGGGAACATGCTCCTACGAGGCGATCGACGCCAAGGACTATTCCGGCCGCACACTCAACATTATCACCCATGCCGTTCCGGTGATCGGCGAGCCGACGGCGCTTCATGCCAAACAGTTCGAGGAACTGACTGGTGCCAAGGTGAGCGTCGTGCACGTGCCGTTCGGCGACCTGTTTCAGCGCATCCTGATCCCATTCCAGACGGGACAGAATGCCTATGACGTTCTGTTCTACGGCTCGCTGTGGATCGGCGACCTCAATCCCTTCCTCGCCCCCGTTCCGGATGCCTATCGCGAGTCGACAGGTATGAAGGACGTGACCCGCAATTACATCGACGTCGCCAAATGGGGCGACAAGATGGTGCAATACCCGATCGACGGCGACCGCCACTATCTGAAATACCGCGCCGACATGTTCGAGAACCCTGAGATGCAGGCGAAGTTCAAGGAAGCAACAGGTCGCGACCTGACCGTGCCCGCCACCTGGGAAGAATATAACGAAGTTGCCAAGGTATTCTCCGGCTGGGACTGGGACGGCGACGGCAATCCCAATTTCGGTTCGGCCGAAGTCGCCAAGCGCGACGACCTGATGTTCTCGGCCTTCATCAGCCGCGCGGCTCCCTATGCCAAGAACCCGAACGTCAAGGGCGGCTTCTTCTTCGACCTCGAGACCATGGAACCGCTGATCAATTCGCCCGGCTTCGTGCGCGGCCTCGAACTGTTCGTCGCGGCCTCGAAGGACTGGGCGCCGGGCGGCGCCAATTTCGGCCTCGGCGACGAAATCTTTGCCTTCGGCGGCGGTCAGTCGCTGATGAGCTATTCCTGGGACGATGCGTTCGTCCAGGCGCAGCAGGCCGACAGTCCGATCCGCAACAAGGTGGCCGCGGCTCCGCTTCCGGGCGCCCGCGAGGTCTGGAACCGCAAGACCAAGCAGTGGGACAAGTTCGAGGAGCCAAACCGCGCGCCCTACATCACCTGGGGCTGGACCTCGGCAGTGTCGGCAAAATCGAAGAACCAGGACATGGCCTTCGACTATCTGTGCTTCTTTTCCAATGAAGCCAACACCTTGTCCGACCTCCAGGTCGGTCGCTTCGGCGTCAATCCCTACCGCACCAGCCATTTCGATCCGGCGATGTGGACCGACAAGCTCGGCTGGGATGCCGATCTTGCCAAGAGCTATGTCGAAACGCTGTCAGGCATGGACACCAGCCAGAATCGCGTCTTCGACCTGCGCGTTCCAGGCGTCAACCAGTTCATGACCTCCATGGCAACGGGCGTCGCCTCCGCGATCGCCGGTCAGGCAACACCGCAGGCGGCGCTCGACCAGGTGGCCAAGGAGTGGAAGGACATCGTCGACCGGATCGGCGTCGACAAGGTACGCGAGGCCTATGCCCGCGTCGTCGCGCTGGAAGACAACCAGTAACTCCAGGATCGTCGAAGGGGGCGCATCGGAAGCGGTGCGCCCTTCTCCTGGAAAAGGCATGCCGTGGTCCCGTGTCCGTCGACCGGGAGCGGACGTGACCGCGAACTGAAGGAACGAACCGCGTGTATGGGCTGTCGCGCTACAAACTTTTCTTCCTGCTGCCGGGACTTCTCACCCTGCTGGCGATCATCCTGTTTCCACTGATCTTCACCATCCGCGTGAGCTTTTCTGGATGGGATGCCGCAAGCCCGGGCCTGAACTTGATCGGCGGCGGCAACTACGGACGCATCTTCAGCGATGCCCGCTTCTGGGAATCCCTCGTCCGGCTCGGCTTCATCGCCACGGCCTGCGTGCTGCTCGAATATGTCATCGCCTTCGCGCTCGCTCTGCTCGTCTGGCATCAGGTGCGGCTGAGGCGGCTGACGCGCGTCCTGTTTCTCATCCCGATGATGACGACACCGGTGGTCATGGCGGTGATCTGGCGCACGATCTTCCACGAATCCCTCGGTCCGGCCAATGACCTGATGCAGCTTCTCGGCATCGGCAGTGTCGCCTGGTTGACAAGCGCCGGCTGGGCGACGGTGGTCGTCATTCTCGTCGATGTCTGGCAGTGGACGCCGTTCATGTTCCTGCTGCTGATGGCGGGCCTGCTATCCCTGCCGAAGGAGCCGTTCCTGGCGGCCGCGATCGATGGCGCCGGACCGATCCGAACCTTCTTCAACGTAACCTTTCCGGCCATGGCGCCAATTTCGGCGGGCGCGGTCATCATCCGTCTGATCGAGGCCTCGAAAATCATGGAAACGATCTACGTCGTCACCTCCGGCGGACCCGGTACGGCCACCGAGACATCGAGCTACTACATCTTCATCCGGGGGCTGCGCGACTTCCAGATCGGCTACGCGGCGGCGCTGTCGATCACCTATCTGGTGATCATGATCGTACTCTTGACGGTCATCGCCAAGCTTCTCGCCAAATACCTCGTCAAATCGGGAGCCTGACCCATGCCGCGCCTTCTTCGCATCATCAAGACGGCGGCGATCCTCGCATGGAGCGCCTTCGTCATCGCGCCCTTCCTGTGGGCGCTGACAACCTCGTTCAAGACCACCAACGGGGTTACTGCCGGGCCGACCTATCTGCCCTATGTCGACTACGAGCCCTCGCTCGCCGCCTGGAAAGGTCTGTTCGGATCAGGTGCCGGCAGCATTGACATCGTCCAGCCGTTCGCCGCAAGCATGATCGTCACACTGTCGGCCAGCGCGATCAGCCTGATCCTCGGAACGCTCGCCGCCTATGGCCTGTCGCGCTTCGTTTACAAGGCGGGGCCGATCGGCAACAACGACCTCACTTTCTTCTTCGTCTCGCAGCGGATCATGCCGCCGGTGGTGCTGGCCATCCCGTTCTTCCTGATGCTCGGTTTCTTCGGCCTGCTCGATACGATCCTCGGTCTGGTCATTGTCTACATCGCCCTGCTCCTGCCGATCGCCGTCTGGGTGATGGTCGACTTCTTCAACAATATTCCGCGCGAGCTCGACGAGACGGCGATGATCGACGGCTGCACGCCGATCGAGACCTTCTGGCGGGTGATCCTGCCGAATTCGCTGCCCGGCCTGGTGGTCGCCGGCATCTTCTGCATCGTCTTCGGCTGGAACGACTTCTTCTTTGCCTTCACGCTGACCTTCACCGAGACGCAGTTGCTGCCGGTGGCAATCGTCTCGCTCAACGCCTCGGTGACGCCTTGGTGGAGCCTTTCCGCCTCGGCGCTGGTCTCGGTGGCGCCCTTGGTCGTGGTGGCCTTCCTGGTGGAGCGCTACCTCGAAGAAGGCAGCCTCGCCGGCGCACGGAAATAGGAGGTATGATGACTTACGCAATACGCAATCTGACCGTCGCAGAGGGTAGTGCCATCCATGTCGACGGGCTGAACGTCGATCTGCCGGCCTCCGGCGTCGTCACCGTCATCGGCCGCACGCTCTCCGGCAAGACGACCTTCCTCAAGGTGCTGGCCGGGCTGCAGGCCGTGCGCTCGGGCAGCCTCGTGCGTGACGGGGTCGATCTCCTGAAAATCCCCGCCTGGAAGCGCCGGGTCGGCATGGTCTACCAGCAGTTCGTCAACTATCCGCACCTGAACGTGCGCGACAATATCGTCTTTCCGCTGAAGCGGGGCGGCTGCACGTCGTCAGAAATCGAGGCGAAACTCACCTATGTGAGCGACTTGCTTGGCCTTCGCCCCTATCTCGACCGGCGCCCAGCGGAGCTTTCCGGCGGCCAGCAGCAGCGCGTGGCGCTTGCCCGGGCGCTGGTGAAGGACACCGATTTCCTGCTGCTCGACGAGCCGCTGGTCAACCTCGACTACAAGCTGCGCGAACAATTGCGCGACGAGTTCCGCCGCATCTTCCGCGACAGCAAGGACCGGCTGGTCGTGTACGCGACGACCGAGCCTGCCGAGGCGATGATCCTACAGGGGCATGTCATCGTCCTGCACGAAGGCAAGGTGATCCAGACGGGCGACTACCGCGACGTCTTCCATTATCCCGCCAACACGATCGCAGCACAGGTTTTCAACGATCCGCCGATGAACCTGCTCGAAGGCGAGATCGCGGGCGGGCGCCTGATCCTCGGGCCATCGTTCAACACGCCGCTGCCGGAGCATTTTTCGACGCTTGCGCCGGGTCGCTACACCTTCGGCCTCAGGGCGGCGGACGTGGCACTTCACGGAGACTTTTCCGCAACCGTGGCGCTCGCCGAGGTCAACGGCTCGCTGACCGTGCTGCATCTCGATCTCGACGGTCGCAATCTCGTACTGGAGGAGGAGGGCGTACATCTCTTCCAGCCCGGAGACAGGATCGGTTTCGCCGCGGACAGCGCACGCCTCTACGCCTTCGATGCGACGAGGGGCACGCTGATCGCCGCCCCGCCGCGCAGAAGCGTCTCCGGCCAGAAGGATTGATTGCATGGCGAAGATCGAACTCAGGGGCCTTGGGCATTCCTACAATACCGTCGACGGCAAGCCGAACTATGCCCTCCATCCGCTCGACCTGACCTGGGAGGACGGCGGCACCTATGCCCTGCTGGGCCCCTCAGGCTGCGGCAAAAGCACGATGCTGAACATCATTTCCGGCCTGCTGACGCCTAGCGAAGGCAGGGTGCTGATCAACGGTGTTGACATGACCTCGGTCGGCGCGGTGAAGCGCAACATCGCCCAGGTCTTCCAGTTTCCGGTGGTTTATCCGTCGAAGACGGTGTTCGAGAACCTCGCCTTTCCGTTGCGCTGCCGCAACAGGCCGAAAGCCGAGATCGACCGGCGCGTCAACGAGGTGGCAAGCCTGCTCAATCTGGACGAAGTGCTACGGAAGCCTGCACGAAAGCTCACACCGGACCTTAAGCAGCTGATCTCGCTCGGGCGCGGATTGGTGCGCGACGACGTCGCGGTCATTCTGATGGACGAACCGCTGACCGTGATCGATCCTCAGCTGAAGTTCAGCCTCAGGCGCAAGCTGCGGGACATCAGCGCCCGGCACGGGCACACGCTGGTCTATGTGACGCATGACCAGAACGAGGCGATGACGCTGGCCGAACAGGTCGTGGTCATGGATCATGGTCGCGTCGTGCAGATCGGGAGCCCCCAGATTCTGTTTGAGGAACCAGTGCATCGGCACGTTGGCTATTTCATCGGCTCGCCGGCGATGAATTTTCTCGACGGCACTGTCCAGGCGGGCACAGTGTCGATCCTCGGACGTGAGGTCGGAACGCTCCGTTCTGCCGAAGGCCGTTCGCTGAGCGAGGTGGTGGTCGGCATTCGCCCGGAATTCGTCACGCTCGTCAACACCCCGCAAGCGGGCACATTGCCCGCAACCGTCACCGATGTGCAGGACATGGGCTGCTTCGCGATTGTCAGCGTCGACCTCGGCAACGGCACTATAGTGAAACTCCGCACGCCCGATCGCGCTCCGGCCGTCGGCGCCCCAACTCATCTTGTTTTCGAGTGCGACAAGGTGCGCTTCTACAGGGACAATTGGCTGGTGGGTTGAGCCGGACTCTTATGCAAAGAGAGCCTCGGCGTTGCCGGCGGTAACCTTCTCCTTGAAACGCTTCACCAGCAGAGCTTGCCTTTTTCGGACTCCGAAGGGAGCGGAAACATGGAGATTTCCTCGACGCTTGCGTGGAGCACCTAAGTAGGTTGTACCAGAGTTAAAGTGAGCGCTGCTTACTTCGCGAAAAAAAGCAGCAACCATGCGCACTCTTCATTGATATGTATCAAGTCGTGCATCTCGAATGATGCTATTTCTAACAAGATGAAATTCTTCCGATACAATTGCATTTACCGATGACAATCTCGATCGTGCGATCAAACCAGGGAGGTTACCATCATGCTCTACAGTGAGAAATTCTTCGTGAGTGCTGCGGTAACGGCATCGTTATTGCTGGGCTCCGTTTCTGCTGCTGCGGCGTTCACAGCTTGTGAAGTGACTGATACCGGCGGAATTGATGACAACAGTTTCAACCAGACCGCATGGAAAGGCGTCCTGGACGCGAAGGAGAAGCTTGGCGTCGAAGCCAGATACCTGGAATCGCAGGCCGAAACCGACTACGAAGCCAATATCAATTCCCTGCTTGGCGGGCAGTGCGATGTCATCATCACGGTTGGCTTCCTGCTTGGTGATGCAACCAAGAAGGCCGCGGAGGCCAATCCGGAACAGAAGTTTTCCATCGTCGATTTTTCCTATGATCCGCCACTCAACAATGTGGTGGGCCAGGTCTACGCCACCGACGAGGCAGCGTTTCTCGCCGGCTACCTTGCCGCCGGCGTTTCGAAGTCCGGCACGATCGGCGTCTTCGGAGGCATCAACATTCCGCCGGTGACGATCTTCATGGACGGGTTCTACCGCGGAGCGAACTACTACAACAAGCAGAAGGGAACGAAGGTTGCCGTTCTCGGCTGGAACCCCGAGACGCGTGAAGGTCTGTTCACGAACAATTTCGATTCCCTCGATGATGGACGCGCCTTCGCTCAGAACCTCTATGATGAAGGCGCAGACATCGTGCTGCCGGTCGCAGGTCCCGTGGGCCTTGGTTCAGCGGCGCTCGCCGATGAGCTCGGGACAGACAAGCTGAAGATCATCGGTGTCGACGCGGACCTCTATCTGACCGACCCGCAAAAGAAGCACGTCTACCTCACGTCGATCACCAAGCGCATGGATTCGACCGTTTACGCGGTCATCGAAGCGGCAATGAAGGGCACCTACAAAGGCGGCGTTCTCGTCGGCTCGCTTGAAAACGACGGGGTCGGGCTTGCCCCGTTCCATGACATGGAAAATGAAGTCTCGGACGAAATGAAACAGGAGCTCGCCGACATTCGCAAGGCGATCATCGACGGGACAATCAAGGTCAATGAATAATCCGGCTCGCACGGTGCCCGCCGCCTTCACAGGCGGCGGGCACGGTCTCTTGCATCGGCCTTGGGAGAGCGGCAGTGGAAATCGAACTAAAGGGGATCACCAAACGCTTCGGTCCGGTAATTGCCAATTCGAATGTGAATCTGACGATCCGCGCGGGAGAGGTCCTTGGGCTCCTCGGCGAAAACGGCGCCGGCAAATCGACGTTGATGAATATCTTGAGCGGGCTCTATGCCGCCGACGAGGGCCAGATCCTGCTCGATGGCAAACCGGCTGTTTTCCGCGGTCCCGGGGACGCGATCGCGGCCGGGATCGGAATGGTGCATCAGCACTTCATGCTGGTTCCTGTATTTACCGTCGCGGAAAACGTCATTCTGGGTGTCGAACCGATCGGCAAATTCGATTGGCTCGATCTGGCAGCCGCCCGCGACCAGGTCAACGAGATCAATCGAAAATTTGGTCTCGAGGTTGATCCTGGCACCCGCGTCGAAGACCTTCCGGTCGGACTTCAGCAGCGTGTCGAGATCATCAAGGTCCTGTTCCGCTCGGCCGATGTCCTCATTCTGGACGAGCCGACAGCAGTTCTGACCCCGCAAGAGGTTACCGAGTTCTTCGAAATCGTCCGGTCATTGCGCGACGCCGGCAAGGCCCTCGTTTTCATCACGCACAAACTGAACGAAATTCTCGACATCGCCGACCGTATCAGCGTGTTGCGAGATGGCCAGATCGTCGGCGAGGGCGACCCCAAGACGCTGACGGAGGCGCAGCTTGCGGAAATGATGGTCGGCAGGCCGGTCGTCTTCGATGTCGAGAAGGCACCCTATGCGCCGGGCCGCATCCTTCTCGATGTCAGTGAACTGACAGTACTGAGCGAGGACGACAAGATCGCTGTCGATCGCGTCAGTTTTCAAGTCAAAAGCGGTGAAGTTGTCGGGATCGCCGGCGTCCAGGGCAATGGCCAGTCGGCGCTGATCGAGGCGGTGACCGGTCTCCATCATGCCGCCGGCGGCAAGATACTGTTCCTCGACAAGGATATTACGCGTGCGTCGGTTCGCGAACGCCACCGTATGGGTATGGCGCACATTCCGGAGGACCGGCAACGAAGCGGAATGATCACGAATTTCACCGTTGCCGAGAACATGGTGCTCAACACCTATTACGACGAACGTTATGCATCCGGCCCAAGTATCCGCTGGCCTGACGTGTTCAAGAGCGCAGCGAAGTACGCTGCCGATTTCGACGTGCGCACGCCTTCGGTTTTCACCAGGGCAGGCAGCCTGTCGGGCGGTAACCAGCAGAAGCTCATCGTGGCGCGCGAACTGGAACGGGAGACGTGTCTCGTCGTCGCCGCGCAGCCGACACGCGGCCTCGATGTGGGTTCCGTCGAATACATCCATAGCCGCCTGATGCATGCGCGCGACACAGGCGACGGTGTATTGATCGTCTCCTCGGAACTGGATGAGATCCTGTCCCTGTCTGATCGGATCCTTGTGATGTTCAAGGGTCGCTTTGTCGCGGAATTCGATGCGACCAAAGGTCCTGTCGACAAGAACGCCGTCGGGCTCGCCATGGCAGGAGCACAGGCATGACCGTTCAAACCACCAGTGAGACGCTATCTGAAAAACTTCTGCAGCGAGCAGCACCCAGTCGTGCCGAATACGAGGACCTCGTGGTCGTGCCGATCTTCGCGGTCATCGTCGCCCTGATCATTGGGGCCCTGGTCATGCTGGCAACCGCGGTCGACCCGGTGACCATCGGCCGATCCTACATCGCTCTGCTGGAAGGCTCGATCGGTTCGCTCAATGCTGTCTCAGAGACGTTGACGGCAGCTGCGCCACTGATCCTGGCCGGCCTCGGCCTTGCACTTGGTTTTCGGGCCGGCCTCTTCAATATCGGAGCCGAGGGACAGATCATCGTCGGCGGGCTCGTCGCGGCAATCGTGGGCTTCAGTTTCGAAGGTTTGCCATTGGGCGTGCATTTGCCACTGACACTTCTGGCTGGAGCCTTTGCCGGTGCCGCCTATGCTTCGATCGCGGGATGGTTGCGGGCTGCCACGGGCGCACATGAAGTCATCTCGACAATCATGCTGAACCTGATCTCGTACCGCCTGCTTGACTACATGCTACGACTATCCTGGGTCCAAAAGGCCGAACGTGCCGATCCGATTTCCAAATCGGTCTTGGAAAGCGCGCAACTTCCACGGTTGTTCGCATGGATTGATGCGAACCTCCGCGTCCACGCCGGCCTCTTCCTCGTGGTCGCGGCCGTCATCCTGATCTATTGGCTGCTGTTTCGGACAAAACTGGGATTCGAATTCCGCGCAAGCGGCGAGAATGCCGACGCGGCACGTTACGCCGGTATCCGCGCACCCCTCATCATCGTCACCGCGATGGGGTCGGCAGGCGCACTTGCGGGTCTCGCCGGCGCGAACCAGGTGCTGGGCGTTCTCGGTCGCGCGACGCCGGGTTTTTCCGCCGGTATCGGTTTCGATGCGATTTCGGTTGCTCTGCTCGGTCGCTCCCATCCGATCGGTGTCCTGTTCGCCGGGCTGCTCTTTGGTGCGTTGAAGGCTGGAGGGCGTCAAATGCAGGTCGATGCCGGCGTCAGCATCGATCTGATAGGCATCATTCAGGCCTTGATCATCGTCTTCATAGCGGCGCCCCTGCTGGTGCGTGCGATCTTCCCCTGGGGGTTCCGGAAATCCATGACGGATGAGAAGGACAGCGCGTCATGACCATAGCAGCGCCGCATTCAACGTCCTCCGCGCCCGACATCGACATGCGCAAGAGCCGTCAGGCGTGGATATCGGGAGCCGCGCTCATCGCGCTTGCCATTCTCGTGACAATCGTCTTCGGCTCAGGGACGACGGGCGACGCGGTGTTTCGACTGTCGCGTCCCACCGATACCTGGGCTCTTCCGGACCTCGTGGTCGCCGCTGCCCCATTCAACTATCTGGTGGCCGCGGTTCTGGCCTTCCTTGGGGTGCGCCAGTTCTTCCGTGGCGGGGCGAGGTGGACAGCGCTCTCCATCGGCTTCGGACTGGTTCTTGCTGTCTTTGCCTTTCTGGTATGGGCGACTGCGGGCAAATCCTTTTCGCTCACCGGAATGCTGCAGGCCACAATGGTGAGGGCCGTCCCAATCGCACTCGGTGGATTGGCTGGCGTCCTGTCCGAGCGGGTCGCTGTCGTCAACATCGCCATCGAGGGAATGTTGCTCGCCGGTGCATTCACGGCGGCGCTGACCGGATCCTTGATAGGCGGGGTCGGTGGGTTGATCTCTGCCGTCATCGTCGGCGGTCTCTTCGGGCTTATCCTGGCTGCTCTTGTTGTAACCTATCGCATGGATCAGATTATTGCCGGCGTCGTGATAAACCTGTTTGTGCTCGGCCTGACATCCTATGTCAGCAGCCAGGTCTTTCAGGAATACCGCTTCTTGAACGACGCCCCGGTGTTCCGCGCGGTCAAGATCCCCCTTTTCGGCGACATACCCGTGATCGGCCCCATGCTCTTTCAGCAGAATGTGTTCGTCTATGGCGCCTTGGTTATGGTTGCCCTTGCTACCTATTATCTCTTCTACACCCGACACGGCTTGCGGGCTCGTGCGGTGGGCGAGCATCCGCGCGCGGCCGATACGCTTGGGATAAATGTCTATCGAACGCGCTATGTGAACGTCATCCTCGCCGGCATGGTCGCGGGCTTTGGTGGAGCATGGTTCACCCTCGGCACCGTTGGGCGCTTCGATGAAAACATGACCGGCGGGCGTGGTTTCATCGGCCTGGCCGCAATGATTTTCGGACGTTGGCATCCGGTTGGCGCGTTGATGGCCGCGTTGATATTCGGATTTGCGGATTCATTGCAGCAAAAGCTCGCCTTGCTGCAGACCCCGATTCCCTCAGAATTTCTTGCCATGGCGCCCTATATCGCGACGATCATTGTCGTCGCGGGACTGATCGGCCGCGCAAGGCCTCCCGCTGCGGATGGCAAACCCTACATCAAGGAATAGCCCGGGAGCCGGCTGGCCTGGCTGGCGACTGTGTCGATCAAAGTACGAATCAGATTTGCTGGAAACGTGTGTCTCCTTTCCCGCTGAGGGGGAGCCTGACCGCGTCGCGCCGCCGATCAAGAATGAGAACGCTTGTTCCGTTTTTCAGCTGACTTCTAGATTGCCTCCGACCTTGGAGAAGATCTGGTCCGACAGGGCTGTGATGAGCGCCTGGTCGGCTCCGTTGCGCGGAACCAGGACGAACTCCACGTCCTCGAGCGGTGGCAAAATATCTTGGGGGACTTCTTTCAGTCCGGCGGGCGCCATGCTGCGAGGCTGCACCAGGACGCCCATGCCCGCGCGCGCTGCGGCCGTCAGTCCGCTGAGGCTGCCGCATGTGCAGACAATGCGCCAGGAAATCCGGCCTGCATCCAGCGCTTCGAGAGCAAGCTTGCGGGTAATGCTTGGTGGCGGGAATGCGATCAAAGGCAAAGGTGCCGACTGAGCTGGCAGCTGCAGTGGGTCGCGTGCCAACCAGACCAGCGGCTCGCGATAGACGAGACGACCGCGCTGGTCGCCAAGGCGTCGCTTGGCGAAAACAAGGTCGATTTCTCCTAGATCCTGCATTTCGTACAACGCGCCGCTCAATGCGACGGTCAATTGCAGATCCACGGAGGGATACGCACGGATGAAATCTTCAAGGACCGCCGTCAGGCGGCTGGTTGCGAAGTCTTCGGAGACGCCAAGTCGCAACTGCCCGCGCAGCTTGTTCGCCGCAAATAGGTCGATGACCTGAGCGTCGATCGCAAGCATTGCGCGGGCGTGGCCCGCCAGGACTTCGCCGTCGGGTGTCAAGCCGACGCGATGAGTGTCGCGAAAGATGAGACGGCGATCAAGGGCGGCCTCCAACTTCTGAATATGCTGGCTCACCGTTGACTGCCCAAGCCGGAGATATTCCGCGGCGCGGGTGAAACTGCCTGTCCGCTGAATCGCGAGGAAACTACGCAATTGGACGAGATCGAGCATCTTTTATCGCATTTCGTGATGAGTATTATTTGTTGCATCTCATATCACGATAAAGGATTGAGCGGGGTGACGTCCACCGGAATAAGAAGATGCGCCGTTTCCTCCCTGATACCTTCACAATGCTGCTTCTGGCGGCAGTTCTCTTGGCCTCGGTCCTGCCGGTCACCGGCGGGGTGCAGGTGTGGATGGCGCTTGCGACGAAGCTCGCCATCGCGCTGCTGTTCTTTCTGCACGGCGCGCGCCTCTCGCGCGATGTGGTGATCGCTGGCCTGCTGCACTGGAGGCTGCACGGCGTGATCCTGTTTGTAACCTTCGCCATCTTTCCACTTCTCGGGCTCTCCGCCGGCCTGCTGCTGCCGTCATCGCTTCCCGCGGCGCTCTATACCGGTCTACTGTTTCTCTGCGTCTTGCCTTCGACGGTGCAGTCATCGATTGCATTTACGTCAATGGCCGGTGGAAACGTGCCGGCCGCCATCTGCGCTGCGTCCGCCTCGAATATCCTTGGCATGTTTCTGACGCCGCTCCTCGTCGGCTTGCTGCTTTCGGCGTCAGGCGGGGGTGGATTTTCAATGACGGTGCTCGAGCAGATCCTGCTGCAATTGCTGGCGCCCTTCATTCTTGGGCAGATCCTGCAACCGTGGATCGGCGACTGGATCCGCGCCCGCAAAAGGCTGCTGTCGCCGATTGACCGCGGTTCGATCCTGATGGTCGTCTACCTCGCTTTCAGCTCCGCTGTCGTCGAGGGCTTGTGGCGGACGCTTTCGCTTCAAGATCTCGGCATTGTCGCTATCGTCGACGTTGTCCTCCTCGCAACGGTGCTCGCGGTCACCATGTTCGGCAGCCGCTTCCTCGGATTTTCCAGAGAGGACGAAATCACCATCACCTTTTGTGGCTCGAAGAAGAGTCTCGCCAGTGGCGTTCCGATGGCCGGTGCGATCTTCGCCGACCAGAGCATTGGCGCCGTCGTCCTGCCCCTCATGTTGTTTCACCAGATCCAGTTGATGGTATGTGCCGTCATCGCGCAGCGCTTTGCGCGATCGGCCTGACGGTGGATCGGCGTGGCGGTTGCACGTCCCCACGCAGTATTTGGCTGTGTGACGCCTCCAGTGGAGTTCCATCCATTGTATCCAGGAAGCCGCTGTGTTCGTCTTCAACAAGGTTGCCAAACTCGGGAGTGCGCGGCAGGTCGTGGCATGGCCACCTGATCAGGGTTTGGACCTTACCGCCAGATACACCAATGGCGACGCCGTCTGGCGCAGGCCGACGTGTGCAACCATCCTCCAGATGATCGCGAACCCGATCTACGGCGGAGCGTACGCTTGCGGAAAGAGTCGCTCAGTGCCCGATACGATGGCGATCTGGAATTCGATGCAAGACGCGTTTATGAACGGTTGGCCTGATCCCGGATGCACATGAAGGTCACCTCAGTTCGAACGGGTAGAGGAGATCGGCGTTGTGTTCAGCGACAACACGCCGGCCAGCCTCCGTTAAGATATGTGTGAGGTCCATCTGTACGGTGGTGAGAGGCCCCTCGATGAGGGCCTCTCAGTTCTTTTCTGAATGTCTGTCTACGTCTCAATCGACTTTGGGCACAAAGCTATAGGTACCGTCAGCCGCCTTTTCCCATTCATACATAATGTAGCCTGGTACCTTAGGATCGCCCTTTTGGTCGAAGGACAAGCTGCCAAGGACGGTCGGGAACGGCCCCTTTGCCTTCATTGCTTCCGCGACTTCCTCAGGATTGCTGCTACCTGCTGCCTCAGCGGCGCCCGCTATGACCTGCAGAGCAGCGTACGAATAGAGAGTATAGGCTTCAGGGTTGAAACCGTTCGCTTTGAACCTCGCAACAAGGTCCTTGTTGGCCGCATCCAGCGTCGGATCTGGCCCGAAAGTGTTCATCGTTCCCGCGACTGCATCACCCGCTATCGAAGCCAGTTCGTTCGATACGAGACCGTCACCGGCGACAAGCGTTGTCTTCAGTCCCTGATCCTTCGCCTGCCGGATGATGAGTCCAGCTTCCGTATGTAGACCACCCCAGAAGATGATCGAAACGTCGGCCTGCTTCATCTTCGCGATAAGTGCGGAAAAATCCTTATCACCGACGTTGACGCCTTCGTACATCACTTCGACGAGGCCCGCGTCATTCATGACCTTCTTTGTCTGGTCAGCGAGTCCCTGCCCATAAGGGGTCTTATCATGGACGATGGCGACGTGAGCATCCTTGAAGTGACTGGCAATATACCCGCCAGCGACTGCGCCCTGCTGATCGTCACGACCGCAAACACGAAATGTGTTCCACAAGCCCCGCTCCGTATAAACGGGATTTGAGGCAGCCGGAGTGATTTCGAGGATCCCATTTTCTGCATAGACTTCGGACGCCGGGATCGACACGCCGGAATTCAAATGCCCGATTACAAATTTGACCCCATCGGCGACGAATTTGTTGGCAACTGAGATGCCCTGTTTGGGATCGGCGACGTCATCCCCGAGCACGATCTTGATCTGCTCGCCATTGATGCCGCCGGTCGCGTTGATGTCCGCGGCGGCCTGTTCAGCTCCCCGTTGCATCTGGGCGCCGAAAGCAGCGTTCGCACCTGTTATTGGAGCTCCGATGCCCACGAGAATCTCGGCTCGTGCTCCTCCGGCGATCATCATCATCACCATCAATGACGCTGTCGAAAATAGTCCTCTTTTCATTTCTTCCTCCCATGAAGTGGACGTAAGTCGAAAAAATGGCGCGCCCACTGTGTCGCCGTATTGGGTTGAGCATTCGTTGGCGCAACCAAGCAACTAGCTAATATTTCCCCACGTGAACGGTGGAGTCTGCTGGTGTCGTCAGTAGTAGTTATTGTGCAATTGGCTGGTGCGGCATTGGCGAAAGGCAATTGTCGAAAACACGACAAATCGTGCTGCCAGCCTTCGGGGACGGCCTCACCTGTCCGCCTCGCGGCCCAGAGATCAAACATCAGGCCACCAAGCATTCGTAATCGTGTGCCGATATCGGCCGGCATCACGCCACATGGCTCCGCACCGATGCTCGGTCCACCTTTCCGTTGTTGAGACGCGGTAGCATGGGGACGATGTCGAATGATTTCGGGATCTTGTAGTTGGCGAGCGACGCCGCGCAATGCTGCCTGAGGACCTCAGCCGTGACCATGGCACCCGGCTTGCACTCGATCGCGCAGCGTACCGTCTCCCCATAGACATCGTCAGGTGCGCCATAGACGACGACCTCGGCGACTGATTCATGCGTCTCGATTACTGCCTCGACTTCGCGCGGGTAGACATTGTAGCCACCGGATTTGATCATTTCGCGCAAGCGACCCTTGAGCGAGATATTGCCGTCGGGTCGTCGGGCCGCAAGATCACCCGTCTTGAGCCAACCGTCGGCCGTGAAGGCCTCGCGGGTTGCCTTCTCATCCCCCCAGTAGGATCGTAGCACGCAGGTGCCGCGCGCCTGGATTTCGCCGGTCTCGCCTATCGTGCAGATCCCGCCGCTTTCGTCGGCGATTCGCGTCTCAAACCGGGGATCGAACTTGCCGATCGTGTTGAGAAGGACTTCATCCGGGTCGGCGTCATCCGAATAGGCAACTGAGCTCATCACCTCAGTCTGCCCATATTCGACGAATATTTTAGCGCCTATCGACCGCAGTGCGGCAAGCGTCGGAGCAGATACCGCGCCCCCGCCGATGCAGATCGAACGCAGGGAGGAAAGGTCGCGGTTCTGGAAATCCGGATGATTCACCGCCAGCGTGAACATTGCGGGCACCTGCAGCCATGTCTGGACGTGCTCACGCTCGATCAATGCGAGGACGCCGGCGGGATCGAACTTCGCCTGGAAGACCAGTGTGCCTCCGCCCACCAGGCATCCCATCGTCGTGTTCATGATGGCGCCAACGTGATTGATCGGCAGGTTCGAAATGTATCGTCGCGGTTCGCCGTCGAGGTGGTGGTATTGACCAATTGCCGCCCCAATCAGCCCGTCATGATGGAGGGCAGCCCCTTTTGGCTTCCCCGTAGATCCGGATGTAAAGACGATGACGGCGACGTCCATGCGACCGGCAGGACTCTTTCGCGCAGCTGCCGACACCGGCATGGCGGCGACATCGGGTGCGGAAAGGGCGGCTACGCGTCCTGCGGCGGCATGCGCGCGGCCGGCTAGATCGTATTCGTTGGGTACCTCGGCATGAAGCAGGAGCTTCGGCTCGGTTACCTTGAGAACGTGAGAGATCTCATCGGAAGAATAGCGCGGATTGACACCTACGTAAATTGCACCGAGACGCGATGCCGCCATCAGCAACAGGAGATAGTCGATCCCCGGGGCGGCGAGGAGGGCGACGCGGTCGCCTTGTTGAACTCCCTTGCCCTCAAGCCAATCGCAATATCGATCAACCAGCTGATTTGTTTCGATATATGTCAGTGTCCGGTCGCCCTCGACGGCGATTTTGGCCCCGGGATTGGAGGTGGCATAATGATCGAGAACGGCATCAAGTGTACCGAAGCCGGGGAGAGAAGAGGGCATTGATGATCAACCTTATTGACTACGTTCGATTGGAGTTTCCGATTGACTGCTTTCGATAATTAACATAGTTGTAAAATTCATACAAGCCGTATTGTCTGGCTGATTGAGGAGGTGGCGATGTCTCTGATGCATATCAATGGCGCGGATCTGTTCGTTGAGGAATTCGGGACCGGCGACCCGGTCATCTTTACACACGCCTTGTTTTTCAGCGGCCGCATGTACCAACGTCAGATCGAACGTATCGCGGCGCGCTACCGGTGCATAACGGTCGACTGGCGCGGCATGGGCCGCAGCAGCAAGCCGCTTGGCGGCTATGACGTCGACAACCTCTGTCACGACGTGATCGGCGTCGCCGACAGGCTGGGCCTCGATCGCTTCCACTGGGTCGGCATGTCGGTTGGCGGCGTGACGGGCATCAGGATCGCCGCCCAGATGCCGCAGCGGATCAGATCGCTGGCGATCGGCGGTGCGTCCGCCGAGGCTGAACCGATCGAGAAGGTCGTGAAATACGAAAAGCTGCTCCTCGACGGCTTTGCGCGAGACCCGACGAGCGTCGTCGATGGGCTACTCCCCATTCTCTACGGCGAGCCCTTCCGTACGGATCCGGCGCGCGCCGACCTGCTGGCCCGCGAGCGCCAGCTGATTCTGTCGAATGACGGCCCGGCCGTTGCCCGCGCATCCGCACCGATCCTGCGCCGGGTCGATATCCGCCACATGCTGCCGCATGTCGGCAGTCCAACCTACGTCTTCTGTGGCGCGCTCGACGGGGCGAATCCCCCTGAGAAGTCGAGGACAATCGCCGCTGGGATTTCCGGAAGCCTTCTTGAAGTATTCGACGGCGTCGGTCACCAGCCCAATGTCGAAGCCCCGGAGCTTCTCGCCGATCGGCTGCTTGCGCATCTCGATCGGGTTTCAGGAGGAACGCCCTAGACCGCGCGCGTCGCACCGAGGATTATCCACCGCTTCGCGACGGGCACGACACAATCGCGCGTCGTCGAGATCGACCTCGAGGCGGAACCCCCGGGCCTGTCGGACATGCCGAAGCGCAGGCGGCCAGCGCAGACTGTCAGGCCCGACGCGTTTCTGGGCCGCTTCTTTGACCGGAGAAGTCGATGCATTTAACGAACCAGGATCTGATCGAACTCGTGGAGTGGCGACGGAAATTGCATATGACGCCGGAAATATCCGGCGAGGAAACCGAGACCGCACGGGAGGTCGCAATCGCCCTCGCGGCGACCAGTCCGGATCGCATCGTCACCGATCTGGGCGGGCATGGCGTCGCTGCCATCTATGGTGGTTTCGAACCGGGACCGGCGGTGATGTTCCGGGCCGAACTCGATGGCCTGGCGATCGAGGATATGTCGGATGTCCCTTACCGGTCGCGCATTCCGGGGCGGGGACACCAATGCGGCCATGACGGCCACATGGCGACGCTGATGGCGCTGGCGCGCGGCCTCTCTCGCAAACGTCCGAAGCGAGGCCGCGTAATTCTCATGTTCCAGCCGGCGGAGGAGAACGGCGCCGGCGCCGCTGCCGTCGTCGCGGACCAGCGCTACGCCACGATCAAGCCGGATTTCGCTTTCGCCTATCACAACATGCCGGGAATGACGCTGGGGCGGGTAGCCCTGGTTGATGGTCCCATTACCTGCGCCTCGCGGGGAATGCGTATTGCCTTCACCGGGCGGACCGCGCATGCTTCCATGCCGGAAACAGGACTTTCGCCGGTGCCGTCCTTGCTGCGGTTGTTGCCGGCGCTCGAGGGTCTGTCGTCCGGCGAGCCTCACTCCCCCGATTTCGCCATGACGACGGTCACCCACATCGAGGCCGGCGAACGCGTGTTCGGCATAGCGCCCGGCTCCGGCGAAATCTGGCTGACGCTTCGCACGCTCGCAGACGCCCGCATGGAAAAACTTCGGCTGGACGCCGAAAGGCTTGCGCACGATGTGGCGGCGGCCACCGGTCTTGTCCTGGAGATCAACTACGACAACATCTTCGCCGATTGCGTCAACGATCCGGATGCCGTCTACTATCTCGGGCGCGCACTGGACGATGAACACATCGCTTACGATGCGGGTGACCTTCCGCTCAGGGGGTCCGAAGACTTCGGCGGTTTCGGAAAGGACGGAACGAAGATCGCGATGTTTCTTCTCGGCGCCGGAGAGAGCCGCCCCCATCTTCACAATCCAGATTACGACTTCCCCGATGACCTCATTGGCATCGGTGCGCGCATCTTCGACCGAGTCGTGCGGGGCATGCTTGGCTGACGAATCGCCCGCCATCCTGCTCGCCACTGAACGACAGACACGGGGAATAGAGCAGTCTGTCATCCTAAATCGTCCAACGAGGACAGGATTTCCTGCTGGACCAGGCCTTCGGCGCCGATGCTGTGGTTTACGCTCCTCGGGGTTATGAGGATGTGAAATCGGACGTGGCAACCATCGTTCTCGATAAGGGCGGTAGGGCATGCGCAGGCGCGGTTGCCCCGCTGGACGAACTGCGCAACAGCACCGCCGTGGGCGCACACGGCGGTAACGGCGCCGCATTGGTGATGTAGGTTCAAAACGACGCGCTTTGACTTGCGACTTCGGAAAGCTCAGGCGAACCGGCAGGGTTCATGATGAAGCGTCGTCCCCGAGGTCTCGCCCGGGGACGAACAAGTTGCCCGCACCGTCAGATTACAGCAGCGCAGCCGTCGCGGCGCGATTCCGTTCCCGCCTCATAACCGTCGTCACGTCGCACGATGGCCTGCGCGGCTCCGAACTGATAGTCCCAACGTGGTTGCCGGACGACCTGGTGTCCGCGCCGACAGAGGTCCGAGACCAGTGCCTCCGGCAGATCTTCCTCGACCATGAGCGTTCCATCGTCTGCGATGCGCCAGCGCGGCGCGTCGATCGCCGCCTGCACGTTCTCGCCGCGTGCGAGGAGGCGGGCGGCGATCTGGACATGGCCTTGCGGCTGCATTCCGCCCCCCATGACGCCGAAGGCCGCCAGCGGACGACCGTTGCGTGTCATGAACCCCGGAATGATGGTGTTGAACGGTCGCTTGCATGGCTTCGCCTCATTCGGATGGCCCTTTTCGAAAACAAAGCAGGAGCCCCGGTTGTGCAGCGTGATGCCCGTGCCGGGCACGACAAGGCCAGACCCGAAGCCGCGGTAGTTCGACTGGATCAGTGAAACCATCATTCCCTCGTGATCGGCGGCGCAAAGGTAGACAGTACCCCATCCTTCGTTCGCGATGGGATCGGCCGGCCGTGCCCGCTCCGGATCGATGCCGCCGGCAAGCCTGTCGAGGACCGCGCCGTCGAGAAGTGCTGCAGGTTCCATCCGCATCGATTGTGGGTCGCCCACCGTTCGGGCGACGACCTCGCGCGCACGCCGTGTCGCTTCTATCTCGACATGGAGGTCGGTTGCAGCGTTCCGACCAAAGCCGATGCGCTCGATCAAGGCGAGCGCGATGAGGGCCGTCAGCCCCTGTCCGTTGGGCGGAAGCTCGTGGATCGTCGCGCCCGCGAAATCGACGGACATCGGTTCGACCCACTCGGCAGCGTGGTCCTCCAAGTCGCCCTTGCGCATCGACCCGCCGGTTTCTTCGGCAAACGCCACGATCTGATTTGCAAGACGGCCGCGATAGAACGCGTCCGCTCCTTCCTGCGCGAGGCACCGTAGCGAAGAGGCGAGGTACGGATTGCGGAAACGCGCGCCAGGCTCTGGCGGGCGGCCATTGGGGAGGAACATCTCGGCAAAGCCCGGCACGTCACGGAACCAGTTGGCCTGCATGGCCCAGTGCAGGCCAACAACGTGCGGCACGAGGAAGCCGTCCGTTGCATAACGGATCGCGGTTTCGAACAGATCTGCCCAAGCCAGACGTCCGAAACGCGAATGCAGCGCCTCCCATCCGCGTACCTGGCCGGGCACGGTGACCGTATCCCAGCCTGTCATCGGCATTGTGCCTGCTGCGGCGAGACGCTCGGGCTGCCAGGCCTTCGCCGACCGCCCGGAACTGTTGAGGCCGTGGAGTTTCGCTCCGTCATGGACGAGGGCGAACAAGTCGCCGCCGAGTCCGTTCATCGTCGGCTCGACCACCGTCAGGGTTATCGCGGTAGCAAGCGCGGCGTCGACGGCGTTACCGCCGGCGGCAAGAGCGGCTATGCCGGCCTGTGCAGCCACCGGCTGGCTGGTGGCAACGGAGGCGGTGCCGAACTGCGCAACCCGCCGGGAAGCGTAGGGGAAACGCGTGTCGAGGCTCATCGCCAGGCTCCTTCCTCGGCGTCGTAGGCGCCGCTGCGCAAGTCGCCGACACCGGTGATCAATGTCTTCTTCTCGATCTTGTTGGATGCGGTGCGCGGGAAGCTGTCGACATAGCTGACATATCGCGGAACCTTGAATTTTGCCAGGTAGTTGCGTGCGTGCTCGAGGATCGTTTCCACCGGCAGCGTGTCGCGACAGACACCGTTCTTGAGCTGGACGTAAATCTTCACTTCCTCGCCGCGCACTGGATCCGGAACCGGGACTGCGGCGGCGTCTTCGACCTCCGGCAGCATGCAGATCGCGGCTTCGACTTCGCGCGCTGCAATATTTTCCTGCGAGCGGCGGATCATGTCTTTCAGCCGGCCGACGACGTAGAAAAATCCCTCATTGTCCTCGCGAAACAGGTCGCCGGTGCGGAACCAGCCGCCGCTACGGAAGGCCTCGTCATTCGCGTCCGGCCTGTTCCAATATCCCTTGAAGATTGCGCGTCCTCTGACCCAGAGCTCGCCGAGCTCCCCGCGCGCGACAGGTTGGCCTTCCGAATCGCGGATCGATGTTTCACGACACGGCGCCGCAATGCCGACACTCCCTGAATCATACATCTCGTCAAGCTCCGGCGGCATCCAGGTTCCGAGTCCGATTTCGGTCATTCCAAACCCTTCGCGCGCAATGACTCCGAAGCGCTCGTGGAAGTCGCGGCAGGTTTCCGGCGGCCAGCCGAAGGTTGCGACCTGTTTCAACTTCGTTTCCGAATCCCTCGGCGACGGCTGCTGCCGCGTCATCAGTAGCGGAAACATGCACCATTCGATCGAATGATCGTGGATCCAGCCCAGGAAGCGCGAGGACGAAAGACCTGGCGCGATAACCAGCGTCGCGCCCGTGATCAACGCCTTCAGTGTGATCCATTGCGGATCCATGTAGAAGTAGGGCTGGGCGGATAGGATGCGGCGGGCAGGTTTCAAATCCCATGCGATGGCCGCATTGGCGAGAACCAGCCAATAGTCATGCGTCAACATGCAACCCTTCGGGAAGCCGGTCGTCCCCGACGTATACTGGATGTTCACGAGACTGTCGGGAGCCACGTCATCACTCGTGACAGGCTCCGACGAGCAGAGTGCAACGACACGCTCGAATTCACCTTCCCCGGTTCCGAGATCGACGATCCTTGTCGTCCCTTCCAGTTCGACTGACAAACCGTCGATTGTCTTGCTGAAAGTGGTGTCGTGAAGAAGGATGCGTGCGCCGGCATCATTGACGACATAGGCGATCTCGTGAGGCGTGTAGCGCGTGTTGACGGGCACATGGACCGCGCCGATGCGGGCAATGGCGACAAAGAGCGCTGGATAGGCAAGTCGATTGGGGAGCATGACCGCCACGCGGTCACCTGGGCCTATGTCCATCTTAAGAAGAGCGCGGGCATATTGGTGGGTCAGCGCCTCAAACTGTGCGAAGGTTATGCGTTCTTGTCGATCGAAGACCTCAATCGCCACCCGGTCGGCAAAGCGAGTGCATGCATTCGTTACCGCGCCTCCGATAGTCGTGCGCGGAATGGCTTCTCCGATTTCATGCGTTCGACTTATCGCCGCGGCGATTCGGGTTTCCGGAATTGAGCTGCTGTGGGTCATTGGGCCGCCTGTTATCTGTTCGCACAACGCGCCGCGCAGTATCGATCGAAATTGACACATTTGTCAAATGTATGGGATTACCTTATCGCTAAAGGTACACGTATTGCGTTTTGCGGTATGTGCCGTGATAACCAGACCATGGAAGCCAAGGGCTAGGAGCAACACCATGTCGACCGAAGTGAACCAGTCCAAACGCTATTCAAAGCGACGCGAGCATATATTGACCGAGGCGCTTCGTGTTTTTTCGGAACGTGGGCTGGAATCCACCGGGATCAAGGAAATCGCGACAAGTCTGGGTCTGACGCATCCGGCGCTGTACCACTATTTCTCGTCCAAGGAACAACTTGTCTACGAGGCGGTGGAAAAGGCAATTCTCGATGAGATTGCCGCGATGGAAAAGGCAGTAGAAAATCTCCCGTCACATCCCGCACTGCAACTCTATTCCCTTGCTCGCGCACAGGTTTTCCATGAATTGGACGATCGTGCCTACATTCCCTTCGTGAATGCTTTTCTATACGGTCCGCTCCGCAATGCCGCAAAACTGAGTGAGGAGCAGCGCGCTGATATCCTCAGGCTGCAACGGCGCATCGTCGGTCTTTACCGGGATGTGGTCGTCGCCGGACAGAAGTCCGGTGAATTCGCACCAGGTTCGCCGACCATGGCGGCGTTCGGCATTCTCGGCATCTTGTCCTACACCGTCTTCTGGTTCCAACCCGACGGTCAGATGAGCGCCGAGGCGGTCGCCGAGGTTGTTGCAGCCCAGGCCGTACGTTCAGTCAGCCGACTTGTCGACGCGGAAGGGCAGGTCAGTTCCGAACCGCTCGGATAGATATTGACAAGCGTGTAAAAAATGAGAAACTGATCGCATCGTGGAAGCAAAAAAAGGGGAACCTTACCATGAAGCGACTGCTCATAACCGCTAGTGCATTCAGCCTCCTTGCAAGCACGGTGCTTGCGGAGGTCCAGGAAGGAAAGTTTAAGGTCGTGGGTACTTGGGGCACGGGCGCCATGTATCAGGAGCACGAGGCGCCGCTGTGGAGCAAGGCGTTGCCCGACGCCTCGGGTGGTAAGCTTTCCGCCGAGATTCAGCCCATGACTGATCTGGGTCTTAAAGGCTTCGAAACGGTCAAATTGCTCCAGACCGGCGTCTATGACGCTGGCTTTGGCGCCTATTCCTACATCGCCTCGGGAAATCCCGTATTCGAGGGAATCGACCTCGCTCTTGCGTCCGGAAGTGGTGAGGAGAACCGCCGGCTTGTCGAGGCCTATGAGCCAGTCGTCGCCGAGGCATTTGAGCGTATCCATGGCGTGAAGCTTTTGGCGAGCTATCCGTTCCCAGCGCAGATCCTGGTTTGCCGTGACGCCTTTAGCGGTCTGGCGGAGCTGAAGGGGCGCAAGATCCGCGTCTACTCCACGACGCTTGGCGACATGGCCGAAGGACTGGGTGGTGTGAGTGTCACGATCCCGCTTGGTGATGTCGTGCCAGCACTCCAGCGCGGCGTAGTCGATTGCGGCATTTCCAGCGGTATCAGCATGTACACCGCCAAATGGCAGGACGTCGTGAAGTACGTGTACGAGACGCCCGTCTCCGCCGGCGTCGCCTTCCTTGCCATGAACAAGGACAGATGGAACAAGCTGAATCCCGAAACGCAGGCGCTGATTGAAGCGGAAGTCGCCAAATTCGTGGATGGCGCTTGGGCCGCTTTGGAGGACTCGCAGATCCAGGGGGTGGCCTGCCTCACGGGCCAGGGCGAGAAATGCCGCTACGGCGAGCCTGCCAAGATGCAACTCGTGAAGGCGACGGACGCCGACGAAACGATCAGGAAGCAACTGCTCGCCGGGTTTGTCCTGAAGCGCTACGCCGAACGCTGTGGTGACGAATGCACCGCGCGCTGGAATGAAACCGCCGGTGCGGTGGTCGGCGTCGACGCGAAACCGTAATCGCGCCAGACACAATCCAAAAACCACAAATTGGGAACATCAGTGATGTTGGACCGAATCCTGCTTCGCGGGCACGGCACGCTTGAGCGCGGCGCCCGCATTCTTGTCTGGGCGTGCGGGGGCGCCCTCATCGTGATGTCTTTCGTCATCACGGTCGAAGCCCTTTTGCGGAAGTATCTAAGTCAGTCTTTCGGCGGCGTGGACGAAATCACTGCCTATGTCTTCGCCGTCACGACGACTCTCGCATTTCCACTCGCAATCCTGCAGCGCGCGAATATCCGGATTGATATCTTGCGCAACTTCTTTCCCGCATCTGTGCGCGCTGGAATGGACGTTCTTTCCTGGGTCTCGTTTACCTTCGTTTTTGGTCTCATCGCCTATCGCGCCTGCGGCCTTGCGTGGGAATCCTGGCAGGAGGGAGCCCGGTCGATTACGCCTTTGCGCAGCTACCTGGCTATTCCCCAGGGGCTTTGGGCTCTGGGGCTGGTTGCCGCACTGATCGCGTCGCTGTCAGTGGCAGTTCGTTTCATCGGGCTGGTTCGAGCCGGAAAGACACAGGACGCCGCGGCGTTACTGTCGCCTGCCGATGAAGTCGAACAGGAGCTATCCCACATCTCCGCACCTGCCGCGACTTCAACCGGCAGCCGCGCGATCGGAGAAATGTCATGATCACCGCCACTATTTCCATATTGTTGGGCGCGCTTGCCCTGTCGATCTCGGTCGCGGCTTCGCTGGGTATCGTCGCCTTCGCACTGATGTGGTTCTTTACGTCGGCGCCACTCGACAGGATGGTCGGCGAGGTCGCGTGGCAATCCATGTCCTCGGATACTCTTGTCGCCATCCCATTCTTCATTCTGCTCGGCGAACTCCTGCTGCGCGCGGGTATTGCCGAACGTATGTACGGCGCTCTGGTCGAATGGTTGTCCTGGCTCCCGGGAGGGACGATGCATGCCAATATCGGGGCCTGCGCCCTCTTTGCCGCATCGTCAGGCTCAAGCGTCGCGACCGCCGCGACGATAGGGACAGTGTCAATTCCGGAAATCGAGAAGCATGGATACAGCCAGCGGCTCTTCCTCGGCTCGCTCACGGCCGGCGGGACGCTCGGGATACTTATTCCTCCCTCCGTCTCGCTTATCGTCTACGGGGCACTCACCGAAACCTCGATCCCGCGACTGTACATGGCAAGCATGCTTCCCGGAGTGGTTCTGGCCGGATTGTTCATGCTGCTGATTGCCGGCATTTGCATCATGCGCCCGGCTGCGGGCGGAAGGCCGGTCGAAACCTCTTGGAAGAGGCGCATTCGTGCGATCCCCGATCTGTTCCCGCCGCTGTTCATCTTCGGGTTGGTCGTCATCACGATCTATGTCGGAATTGCAACGCCGACGGAGGCCGCCGCGTTCGGTGTCGTGGGAGCCTTGGGGCTTGCCGCCATGCATCGCCGAGTGACGGTCGCCATGCTGACCGAAGCAATTGAGGGCACCATGCGCACGACTGCCATGGTCACCGCAATCATCATGACCGCATTGTTGCTGAATTTCGTCATGACCTTCCTCGGCATCTCCCGGCAGATTGTCGACGTCGTGGTCGCCCTCGATCTCAGCCCGACGATGCTGATGCTTGCCATCGTTGCCTTCTACCTCGTGCTCGGTTGTTTCATGGAGGGCTTTTCAATCCTCCTCGTGACGGTACCGATCATCGTCCCGATCGTTGTCTCGCTTGGCTATGACTCGATCTGGTTCGGTGTCGTCCTGACCCTGCTGCTGGAGGCAGCGCTGATCACGCCGCCGATCGGCATGAACCTCTACGTTGTGCAGGGGGTACGCAAAGGCGGGCCGCTCAGCGACGTCATCATGGGGTCGCTGCCGTTCGTCGCCATCATTTTTCTCATGATCCTGATCCTGATGGCCTTTCCCAACCTGGCCTTGTGGCTGCCGTCAATTGCCTTTGATTCTTAGGAGAAACTCATGCGTATCGATCTTTCCGACAGGACATCACTCCAAAAGCACCTCGGTGAGGAAATCGGCCGGTCTGGCTGGTATGTCATCGACCAGATGGACATCGACGCATTCGGCCGTCTGACCAAGGACGTTGATGCGATGCATATGGATCCTGGCTGGGCGCGCGAGCACAGCCCCTACGGCGTGACGATTGTCTACGGCTTTCAGACGATTTCCATGATGACCGCGATGATCAATGAGATTCTGAAGCGGGGTTCCACCGAGGCCTACAAGTTGAACTACGGCTTCGACCGGGTGAGGCTCATGGCGCCAGTTCCGGCGGGATCCTCGATCCGTGGTATCGCGAAACTTAAGAAGACCGAAGATCGCGGGGAGGGCCGGTTCCTGGTCACGATCGAGATGACGGTGGAGGTCGATGGAAAGGAAAAGCCTGCCGCAGTCGCCGACTGGCTGTTCATGGTGGTCAACGGCGACGAATCCGAACGCCGCCCCCAAATGGCGGACGGTCAGAACCGATGAAGCGGATCGGCTTTCTTGCCTATCCGGGCGTCGAGGAGCTCGACCTGGTGGGGCCGTGGGAAATGGCCACGATGTGGCAGACATATGCCGGCGGCCCCGATTGCCTGGTTGTCGGGGCAGGCAAAGGCTCGGTGCGGTGTGCGAAAGGCCTCGTGATCGGTGCGGAATACGATTTCGCGACCTGTCCGTCGCTCGATGCGCTGGTGGTTCCCGGAGGGTTTTCCGCGTTCGATGAGATGCGCAACGAGCGCCTCATCGGCTTCGTTCGGGATAACGGTGGCGAGGGCAAGAATATCCTGTCGGTTTGTTCCGGCAGCTTCATTCTGCTGGCCGCCGGTCTCCTCAAGAACCGCAGGGCGACGACGCACTGGAAGGTCCTGGACCGGCTGCGTGAGGCCGGTGTCGACGTGGTCGAGGAACGTTTCGTCCGTGACGGCAACGTCTGGTCCAGCGGTGGGGTGTCTGCCGGGATGGATCTGATGCTGCATTTCATCGCCGAGACAGCCGGCGCGGATACTGCCGGCGAAGTCCAGCATAACGCAGAATATTACCCCACGCGCAGGCTCTACGGGTCGGCGCACCTTTCTTCGGGCATGCCCGCCTATATGAAAACCCTGTGAGGTCGTCATGAGTACGTCGCCTACCAAGAATGTCGTCGGTTACACGGACCCGATCGCCGTGATGGCGGGAGAGACGTTACGGATCAAGGTTTCTACGACTGCCAAGCAGGTGCGTCTCGGCGTCCGCAGGATCGAGGGCGCCTTCTGGTCGTCCGAGGCCGGGCCGAAGGTGAGCCTCGGGAATGCCGAAGGTTTCCAAGACACGGTCTTGGCGGGGGAGTATCACAAGGCGCCGCTTGGCTCCTATGCGACGGCTCCGGTGGCGGAGGCCGTGCGGGTTTCCGCGACCAAGACATTCGGTCTCCTGTTCATGCCGACCCTCATGGGGCGGCGGCAGACAATCGCGCGGTTCTATGACGCGAATGGAGCCGATCTCGGCGGCGTACGCGTCGAAGAAGACGGACATGTCGCAGTCGTCGATGCTACGGATTCTGCAATTTTGCGCGCCGGGTCTGCTCTTCAACGCGGGCGCTGGACGGCAATTGCTGTCACCTTCGCACAGCCGACTGGAGGGGCCGTTCTAGCAATTGCCCCGCTTTTCGGGAATGTCAGCATCGACACCGCGGAATGCGGGCTTGGAGGACTGGAAACGGCATATTCCCTGTCGCTCGGCGCGCGCATGTCAGGTAGTCTGCCGTGTGAGGTTGTCGACGGGCGTGTCGCCGACCCGGTGCTCGCGTCCGCCGACGCCCGGGATATCGCATCGGCACTGGCCGGCGGCCCTGAGGGGTGGCGACGTGTCACACGCGCCCATGGCGCGGCGGCGATCCATTCGCGATGGGACTTCTCGCTGCTCCCGGAAAGCGATCGCGTCATCGACGTCGGACCTGCGCGCTGCGATGCCGTCTTGGTTAACACACCGACCCGTGCAATCACGGGCCCATTTTGGGATGGCAGCGTCTTTGACTGGCGTCAGCGGCCGGGGCACTACAACGCCGTTCATTTCCATTCCGACGACTTGGCCGATTGCGGGTGGCCGGACGCGTTGGCGCTGGATATCCCTGAGGGTTGCGCCTCAGGGCTCTATGGTATCTCGCTCGAGACCGATAGCGGGTCGGACGTGGTCCCCTTCGTGGTCCGTGCGCGTCATGCTTCCAAGGCACCTGTCGCCCTCCTCCTTCCGACGTTTACCTATCTGTCCTACGGCAATGCGCCGAAAGCGATGCGCGGGCCGGACCACGGGATCACCTGCTATCCCGACGAGTCACCTATCGACGGACATCAGGGATTTGGTCGGTCGCATTATGACCGGCACAAGGACGGTTCGCCGGTCATGCTATCCTCGCGCCTGCGACCTGTGTTGTCGATGCGCTTTGCGAGCCTGCCGTGGGGTATAGTGCCCGACACATGGCTGCTTAGCTGGCTTACGCAGCAGTTCGGCCAGGTCGACGTGCTCACTGACGAAGACCTGCACCGCGAAGGGACCGAAGCCCTGGCCGGACATCGGGTTGTCGTTACCGGGAACCATCCCGAATATTATTCGGCAGAGATGCTGAATGCGCTCGACGCCTATTGTGACGGCGGCGGCCGGCTGCTCTATCTCGGCGGCAACGGTTTTTACTGGCGTGTGAGCGTCTCGGACCGTGTCCCCGGCCAGATCGAGGTGCGCCGCACCGAAGACGGCACCCGTGCATGGATCGCCGAGCCGGGCGAGGGTCACCACATGATGGACGGAGGCTATGGCGGGCTCTGGAGGCGACTTGGCCGGCCGCCGAACCGGCTGGCCGGAGTAGGCTTCGCCGCGCAAGGGTTCGACGAGAGCGGGTATTACAAGGTCAATCCGGATGCCCGTTCAGGGCCAGCCGCCTTTGCACTCGACGGAGTGGGCGACACGTTCGGACGCCACGGCTGGCTCGGCAACGGCGCGGCCGGTCAGGAAGTTGACCGGGTCGAGCGCCGTCTTGCGCCCGATGCAGATGTTCACCTGATCGCGAGCAGTTTGGGCCATCCCCAGTCCATGCTTCGTACCAAGGAAGAAATGTTGTCGACCGTACTTCCCTTTACCGATCCCAAAGCGCGGTCGGACATCGCGATCAGGTTTGCCGGCCGATCTGGCGCGGTCTTTTCCGTCGGATCCATGACCTGGGTCGGGGCGTTGCTCGATGGTGGTGACGCGACTGGCCGTAACGACGTCGTCCGGATGACGGCGAATGTCATTAACCGATTTCTCGATCCGGCACCATTTCGCGCGAACCGGTAGGCAAGAGCAAGTTGATTGAACGGCGGGTCTCGCAGCCGGAGCCCAAAGATGAACAGTTGGAAGAGAAGACAAATGAAACTTGGATCATTGGTTGCCATTACCGTCGCGGTGGGCTTGGCATTTGCAGCGCCGCTTGCGGCACAGGAGAGAGGCGGGGCGCTGAAAATTGCGCTGTTTCCCGAACCGCCGACGGCAGTGGCCGGTCTGTCCGGCCTTGGCTCCGCCAGCATTGTTTCCAGCAAGATCTATGAGGCGCTCGTCAAGTTCGACTTCGAGCTGAAGCCGCAGCCCTGGCTTGCCAGTTCGTGGGAGACGTCCGACGACGGACTGATCTGGACCTTCAACCTCGTGGAAAACGCCAAATGGCATGACGGAAAACCGTTTACCGCCGCTGACGTTGTGGCCTCGTACCAGGTGTTCTCGGTGGAGAATGATCGCCTGAAACTGATCGCCGACAAGGTGAAGAAGGTCGAGGCGACGTCGGAACACCAGGTGCGGTTTACGCTCGCGGAGAGCATTCCCTCCTTCATCCACATGCTGAACTACGGCAACCTGCCGATCATACCTGCTCACCTTTATGCGGGCGGAAGTTTTCGGGAAAATCCGGCCAATGCGACGCCGATCGGAACGGGGGCGTTCTTCGTCAAGGAATGGAAGAAGGGCAGCTTCATCCATCTGGCCCGCTTCAACGAATACCGCGACCGAACAAAACCCTATCTGGACGAACTCTACTTTGTGATCATTCCGGACGCTCAGGGCTGCGCGGTCGCCTTTGAAGAAGGCAGCGTGGATGTCGTTTCGGCATCCAACCTCGAAGGTTTCGACGTTTCGCGACTCGCAGGCCTGGATGGTGTCAAATCGACCACAAAGGGCTGGGAGATGCTGGCTCCGCACGCCTTCTTGTGGATCAACACGCAGAAGGCGCCCCTTGACGATGTCAAACTGCGCCAGGCGTTGAATTATGCACTGGACAAGAACTTCGTTCGCGACGTGGTTTTCAGCGGCCTTGCTACACCGCCACGCGGTGCATTTGATTCAAGGACGCTTTTCTTCGATCCGTCCGTCAACGCATACGAATTCGATGTTGAGAAAGCGAAGGCCCTCATTGCCGCGTCGTCCTACAAGGGCGAGGTGCTGAGGCTTAGCACCGCACCCGTCGGCTCCGCCTGGGCGCGCCTTGCCGAATATGAAGTGCAGGCTTGGAAGGAAATCGGCCTCAATGTCGAACTCGACACCAATGACGTGGGTGGCTATCTGAAAAAGCTCGGCGAGCGCACTTATGATCTCGGTAATATCTATCTCTACCAGTATGGTGACCCTGCGGTCGGTGTGACGCGAAACTTCTATTCGCGCAACGACGTTATCGGTTCGCCATGGAACAATGTTGGCCGCTATTCCAATCCCCGACTGGACGAGTTGCTCGCGAAAGCCGACGCCGTGGGTGACGCCGCCAATCGCTCCGCACTCTACGCCCAGGCCCAGAAGATCATTGCCGACGATGCCGTCCAGGTTTGGACGGCGGAGCTTCAGTTTCCCACGCTATACCGTGCAAAGGTCCGGGACCTGATCACGACAGCACTTGGTCTCAGCGACAGCTTCGAGAATGTCTGGATCGAAAAATAGGTGCCAGTTCGGCGGACCGGCGCGTCAGCCGGTCCGCCGGGTCGCGCCCGGAGTTGAGGCCATGCTCAGAACTGTCCTGTCCGAATTCGCCAAGCGCATTGTCGTGATCCTTGTCGTAATCACCGGAACGTTCCTGCTCGTCAGGGCGGCGCCAGGCGATCCAGCGGCTTTCATCGCCGGTGAGGCAGCTTCGGGTGATCCCGCATACATCGAGCACCTGCGTGCCCAGATGGGCCTTGATCAGCCGTTGCCTGTTCAGCTCGGCTATTATCTGAGGGACGTCGCGAGCCTCGACTTGGGCAAATCCTATCGCGAGGGTCGGCCCGTGTTCGACATGATCGCCGAACGTCTTCCCAATACACTCATCCTTGCGGGTGCGGCCTTTATCCTTGCGCTGTTCATGGGCACGGCGGCAGGTTTTGTCGCCGCGATCCACCGCGGCCGGTGGATCGATCGGCTGATCGGCCTAGGCTCCGTTCTGTTCTTCTCCTCGCCGTATTACTGGGTTTCCCTCATGGCGATCCTTCTCTTTTCGGGCAAGCTGGGATGGTTCCCGTCGCATGGCACCGAGACGATCGGGGCGGGCTATACCGGGATCGCAGCAATTCTCGACTACCTGCATCACCTCGTCATGCCGGCCATGGCTTCGGCGCTGTTTACCATGGCACTCTATACGCGCCTCGTTCGAGCATCGATGATCGATACAGCCAATGCCCTCTTCGTGAAGGCAGCGCATGCCAGAGGTATGGCGCCGGCAAAAATCTGGTTTCGGCATGTGCTGCGCACCTCGTTGCTGCCGATCACGACGATGGCGGGCGTTCAGGCTGGACAGCTTGTCGCCGGAACGATCCTGACAGAGACGGTATTTGCATGGCCCGGCATCGGCCGTCTGATGTACGAGGCACTGGGTTCACGGGACTACAATGTCGTGATCGGGGTCTTCATCGTCACCTCGGCAATCGTGATCCTGGCCAATCTTCTGGTCGACCTCCTTTACCGGTTTGTCGACCCGCGAACCCGCAGCGCCTGAGGACTGAGCCGATGCCGATCTGGAAATCACTGTTTTCACGGCTCGACGCCGTGCTTGCACTCGCAATTTTGATTGCAATCGCTCTAGCGGCGCTGTCTGCGCCGATCGTTTTCCCCGACGGGCCTTGGCGCATGGTCGCTCGTCCCCTGATTGCACCATTCACGGACATGACGCACCCGCTTGGAACCGATGCACTTGGGCGAGATCTAATGGCGTCGCTCATGTTTGGGGCGAGAACATCGCTGGTGATTGGCCTCGTTTCGACTTGCGTGGCAATCGTCGTCGGCACCAGCATTGGGGCTGTTGCTGGTTTCGTTGGTGGTCGCGTCGACAGTGCCCTGATGCGCAGCACGGAGATGTTCCAGACCGTGCCGAGCTTTGCGCTTGCAATCTTGCTGGTCGCCATCTATGCGCCGTCGACTCTTTCCATCATGATCGCAATCAGCGTCGTCAGTTGGCCGCCCGTTGCCCGGTTGGCGCGCGCCGAGTTTCTCTCCATGCGCAGACGCGAGTTCGTTCAGGCGGCCTTGCTCTCCGGGCAATCGAGCCTCCGCGTCGCGTGGTCTCAGATACTCCCAAACATCCTGTCTTCACTGACCGTCATGGCAGCTCTGATGGTGTCGATGGCGATACTGTTCGAAAGTGCGCTGAGCTTCGTAGGTCTCGGGGACCCGAAGGTCGTCAGTTGGGGATATCTGATCAGTGCCGGGCGTGGGGTCATGTCGCAGAGCTGGTGGCTCACCTTCCTGCCAGGACTTGCGATCATGTCGACGATCGTCTCGATCACGACCCTGGGTGATGCGATTGGCGACAGCCAGGATCCGTATTTCGAGCGGAGGGAATCCAAATGATGCCTGGCCTCGTCCTTGACGTTCGCGAACTCGTCGTAAGCCTCGGGCAGCAAGAGACGCCCATTGTCGAAAATGTCAGCTTCTCTGTCGAGGCTGGGAAGACGGTTTGCCTTGTAGGTGAGAGTGGGTCGGGCAAGTCGATGATCGCCAACGCGGTGCTTGGCCTCCTGCCGAGCACACAATTGAGGATCACCGGAGGCGATATTAGATTCCGAGGCGACAGCCTGCTCGGGCTGACCAAGTCCGCGATGCGCGACCTGCGTGGGAAGCGGATCAGTATGATCTTCCAGGATCCGATGTCCGCGCTCAATCCGGTGAGAAATATCCGGACGCAGTTCGACGAGGTGTTCTCGGCCCATTGCATCGAGCCGCAGGGTGGGCGCGAACGTCGCATGCGTGAACTACTCGATTTGGCGCATCTGGCGGACCCTCGCCGCATCCTCGATTCCTACCCGTTCGAGCTGTCCGGAGGCCAGCGCCAGCGCATCATGATCTCAATGGCAATGGCGCTCAATCCGGATCTCCTGATCGCAGACGAGCCGACGACCGCACTCGACGTGACGACGCAAACGCAAATTCTTCACTTGATTGAAGAATTGCAGAGGAGTTTCTCGACGGCGGTCCTCTTCATCACCCATGATTTCGGTGTCGTCGCCGAAATTGCCGATGATGTCGTGGTCCTGCGCCATGGCCGTATCGTCGAGCAGGGAAGGCTCGGAGATGTGCTCAAGGACCCCCGGCACGATTACACGAGGGCGCTCATCGGCGCGGTACCGGCGTGGAGGCCGCGATCCGGTGGGCTGCAAGCTGCGCCGATCATATCCGCCCGCGCTCTGCACAAGACATTCAAAGGGCATTTCACCGCGCTCGACAATGTCTCGATTGAGCTGGCCGCCGGAGAGACGCTTGGCATCGTCGGTGAAAGCGGGTCGGGAAAATCGACCTTCGCGAAGTGCCTGATCGGTATGGAGGAACCCGATTCCGGGGCGATTGCCGTCCATGGGACAGACATCGTGCCGCTTCCGCGGTCCCTGAAGCGCCGGTATCGGCATTGCATGCAGATGGTGTTTCAGGACCCCACGGCAGCCCTTAATCCGCGTCACACGATCGGTCGGACGCTCATGGATGTCGCCCGGGTGAACGGTTCCGCGCGAAGCGCAGAACGGGAGAGGGCTCTTTGTCTTCTCGACGACGTGAAGCTTGACCGCAGGTTTCTCGACCGGTTTCCTCACGAACTTTCGGGAGGCCAGCGCCAACGCGTCTGCATAGCCCGCGCCCTCGCTGCCAACCCAGAGGTATTGATCGCCGACGAGGCTTTGTCGGCCCTGGATGTATCTATGCAGCGGGAGATACTGGTCTTGTTCGACGAACTGAGGAAGAAACGCGGTCTGGCGATCCTCTTCATCACACACGATCTCAGAGTTGCTGCCGAGATCTGCGACAACGTCGTCGTGATGCAAAATGGCAAGGCCGTGGCTAGGGGTACGCCCTTGGAGGTCATGATGGCGGGTCGGCATCCATATGTCGATGAGCTTCTGGCAGCGATACCGGGCCAAGACTGGTTTCCAGTCGGCTCGATTTCGTCCGGTGATCCTCGGCCGGACCTTGTATGCACCTGATGGTCGGCGTTGATCACGGAGTTGCCTTCCACCGACAATCGGCGCTGTAGCCTGACACTCCACAGCGCGCCAAAGGTCCGCAGACCAATCATTATTGTTCCGCCACCCAGGTAGGGCAAATCTGCAACAAATACGGGAACCTGACGAAATGAACACCTCGTTTAGAAATTCGATTGCGGCGATGCTCCCTGACCTGATCGAGTGGCGACAAGATTTTCACCGCCATCCTGAGCTGATGTATGACTTACCGCGCACCGCGGGACTTGTGGCCGAGCGGCTTCGCTCATTCGGATTCGATGAGGTGATCGAGGGGATCGGCAAAACCGGCATCCTCGGCATATTGCATGGCTCGAGCGGGCCGGCGGCATCGAAGGATAAGCGCGTCCTGTTCCGGGCGGACATGGATGCTCTTCCGATTGAAGAGGCCTCGGGCGCGGCGTATTCGTCCGCTGCTCCGGGACGGATGCATGCCTGCGGCCATGACGGACACACCGCCATTCTGTTGGGCGCCGCAAGGTATCTCGCTGAAACACGCGCCTTCCATGGGACGCTCATCTTCTGTTTCCAGCCGGCGGAGGAAGGCCAGGCAGGCGCGCAGGCCATGATCGATGACGGCATGCTCGAGCGTTTCCCGGTCAAAGGAGCCTACGCGCTCCATAATTGGCCGGGGATGCCGGTCGGTGAATTCGGTGTCATGCGCGGCCCGGCGATGGCGTCGGCCGATGGTGTCTTTATCACCGTTCAAGGTGAGGGCGGACATGCGGCGCAGCCGCACACGACGCGCGACCCGATCGTGGCTGCCGGCCACATCATCAGTGCCGTACAGACGATCGTCAGTCGCGTGGTGGATCCATTTGAGCAGGCGGTGGTTTCTATCACGGCGATCAATGGTGGCGACGCCTTCAACGTCATTCCCGACAAGGTGCAGATGAAGTGCGGATTCCGGTGTTTCTCGGAGAAGGTTGCGGCCACCATCGAAGAAGAGCTTTGGCGGATCTGCGAGAAGACCGGCGAAGCGCTCGGCGTCAAAGTGACAGTCTCGAGACCACCCCTCACGCCCTATCCTCCAACAATCAATCACACGACGGAGACAGAGATCGCGCTCGACGCCATGCGCGCAGTGGCCGGTGCCGACAAGGTGAGGGACGATCTGAAACCAGTTATGGGCTCCGAAGATTTCGCCTTCATCTTGCGGCAGGTGCCGGGTGCTTATGTTCTTCTCGGTAACGGAAACTCCGCCGCTCTTCACAACCCCGGATACAACTTCGCCGATGACGCCATTGGCTATGGAGTCGCGTATTGGAGCGAACTTGCAGCGAGGGTCTTGCCGAAGTGATCCATGTCGACCGCTGTGTCGCATTGCAGCTCTAGTCCGGGCTGCTGTGATATCGGCGCTTCAGATCGATTTGGCTATGAGTGGGTGTGTGCCGTCACTGGTTCATCATGAGCTGCGCGGTCCGTGCTGTGGTCACGGGACCGGATACAAGCCTCATGAACTTCTGGAAATCGACGGCCGGATGGCGGGACGCGTAGATCACGTCGCGGCTCTTGATCGGGAAGTTCTGTCCAATGATGAGGCTATCGGCAACCGACATGTCGAAACGATAGACGATCGGGTATTTGCCTTCCTTGTTCGGTGCCATGCCCTTCGAGAGAAGGTCATGGAACCGTTCGGGACCCAGCAGGTCCGAAACAATTTCTGGCTCTTCGTAACGGAAAACGAAATAGCCTTTCGCGTCGATACGTTCGTCGCTTCCGCCGCCGGCCAGCGCAATCGCTTCGAGGAGGTTTACGTCGTTGGAGCCGAACGGAATGCGGCCGTTCTTCCAGACTTCCCCGAGTGCCGTGAACGTGCGCGGATCCTGCGTGACGAAAATCTGGTCCTTCGGCTGCACGTAGATGTTTTCCGACGGATTATCGACGATCGATTGCAGAAGCGCCGTGCCGGTCTTGTTGCCGCGCGTGAGCGTCACATAAGATTCATAAGGTTGGGCTGCCGGACCGCCAGCCTTGGCGATCACCTCCATGATGGTCTCTCCCGAGAGACCGAGCGGCACCATCGAGGGTTTGCCGACAGCGCCCGACACTGTCACGTTACGAGAGGCGGTGCTTGCGCTCGTTACGATTACATCCGGTTCGACAGCTTTGTTGACCAGCGAGCTGAGGACAGCCTGGCGCGCCTCCTCCAGCGTGCGGCCGGCAAAGACGACCTGACCAACGTAGGGGATAGCGGCCTTGCCATCCGGCTGGACGACGATATCGATGTTTGTCTGTTTCGTATCGGAGGTCGAGAATAGACCGTCGGCGCCTGCCTCAAAAATTGTGACGCGCAACTGATCACCTACGCCGATCACGGCGCTCTTGGCGCCGCCGCCGATTCCGAAACGCCGCTTGAGGAGACCTACGGAGAAGTTCGCGACCGTCCTTGCCGTGCGTGCGTCAACATCGACCACTTCAAACACGGCAGCGTTTGCTCGGTGCGACTCGGCGATGGATCTTCCGGATTGTGCATTGATGTCCGCTGCCAAAGGACCTGCGCCGGGAAGAGCCTGACAACCTGCCAAGCCCGCACAAACAACCGCCACGACAATACGTTTCAAACTGAAGTCTCCCGACAAAGACCGCCCGAAGGCAGACTGCGTTCCCATAGCATAGGAAAATTCGCCATTTCCAGCCGGCAAGCACAAATAAGAATGCACAACCAACATTTTGTGAGCGGCCGTATCCTCAAAGCCTCTTGTCATTAGCGGATTCGCCGATGAGTCAAAATGCTCCTTCGCCGGCGCAACGATGCCTGCGTCGAGTTCGAGGACCTCACCCGAATTCAAAGCTGCTTTCAACCACTCGCGCGGCGCCGATGTTCCCGGTCTATCCCGACTAGGATGTAGCAGCCGAAGCCGTTACGAAACCGTGAAGACTACGTGCGTCCATGTGCCATCCCGAGAATCGAAGCGCTGATCGTCTCAGGGATCCGTGCTTTCCATCGGGGTGTTCGCCATGAGGCAGAGGTCGCCGATGTCTCTCGGCGTCTTCTATCTCGCCACCGGCGAACCCGACCGCTGCGGGGTTGGGGTGTCCTGACGGCGCTCCAGCCCAGCCCACCAGGTCCCGAGTGCGTCGAGCAGCGGAACTAGGGCCATGCCGTCGGGCGTCAGGTCGTATTCCACGCGCAGTGGATAACCATCGAAGGCCGTTCGCTCGACGATACCGGCGTCTTCGAGCTTGCGCAGCTCTAGCGTGAGGATTCGGTGCGAGACAGTCGGATTGTCGCGCCTCAGATCGCTGAACCGCTTCGTCCCGTCCTTCAGATAGTAAATCAGGAGCGTCGGCCAGCGGCCGCTCAACACCTGCATGACTTCTTCGATCGGGCAGCGCGAAACGAGGTCTTTCATGTCGGGGCTCCGACGTGGTGACAAAAATGTGCGTAATTTACATGGGTAGGGACAGGTCATAGATCCAGATCGCTGCGCAGCGTGATCAACAGAAATCACGGAGAAGAACATTGGAACCTATTCTTGTTTACGGCTTCCCGCTCGGGAGCTCGATGGGGCTCGTCGCGGCTCTCGAATGGCTGGGCAAACCCTACCGGCTCTGCCGGGTCGACATGCTCGGCGAGATGCGCGAGCCTTCTTACGCCCGGCTGAACGCCCGGCACGAGACGCCCATCCTCGTCACCGACGACGGCCGTGTCGTCACCGAAACCATGGCGATCGCCCATTGGTTTGCGGCACGCGATACGGAGCGGCGCATCAGCTTCGATCCGAGGTCAGCCGATTCCGACCGGATGATCCAACTGATGGCCTTCATTAACACCGGTTTCACGGCGGCCTTCAGCCCACTCTGGGCTGCGTTCGAGATGGATCCGTCGGACCCGGTGCTCCAAAATGCCTTGCGGCGCTTTGGGCAAGAGGCCGTCACCGCGCGGCACGACAAGCTTGAGGCGATGCTGGGCGACAGTCCCTATCTCCTCGGAAATCGGCCGACGCTGGCAGACGGCGTCTTCGTCGGCGTCGCCCGCTGGCTCGATTTTCACGAGGTCGCACCCGCAAGCCGCTGGCCGCGCATCGAGGCGCTCCGCCGGCGGCTGGAGGCGGATCCGGCGGTGCGTTTCGCGAGCGCACTCGAGGAAGGTGAGGTTGCAGCGGGGTCCGGCGCCTTTCAGGGGCATGTACCGCTTGCCGAAGTCATCGACCGTTTCGGTCGCCGCTGAACGAAGCAGGTCGGCCTCGGCCGGCCTGTTTCCTCGCCTGTTCCAATCGGGCGCCCGGAATTATCCAGCCGCCCTTGGACCGAACGTCGTTCCCTAAAGATGCCGACCCAAGCACCGCACGCCCGCGAAGCTGGGCTTATCCCATCTCTCCGAGCCTGGAAAATGCCGCCAGCACCGTCCGTTCCGACCGTTCGAGATAAGCCTCCAGCGCGCGTGCCGCCTCGGTGGATTTCCCCGCCTTCACCTGTTCCAGTATCGCTGCGTTCAGGTCGACGTAAGGGGCGTGGAGGAACTCCGGATCCTCGAGAAGTCCGAAGCTCAGGCGGAGTTCGGCGGCGATCTGGCCGTAGAAGGCGTTGAGCCTCGTGCTGTCGGCGAGGTCGACGATCGCCGCATGAAACGCCATGTTGGCGCTGCCGACGCCGACCCAGTCTTTCGCCTCGCGGCATTTCAGGGCAGTCTCGACGGCATCATGCATGCGCATCACCGCCGGATGCTGCGGGTAGGCCTGTTCGAGCGCCCGGCATTCGATCAGGCGCCGGACCCGGTAAATGTCGATGATCGAGGCCATGCTCGGCGTCGCGACGAAGACGCCACGGTTCGGCTCGTGCCGCAGCAGGCCTTCCTTGGTAAGGAGACGGAACGCTTCGCGGAGCGAGTTGCGCGAAACGTCGAGATTGCCGCTCAGCGCCGCCTCCGAGAGCCGCTGGCCGGGCTTCAACTCGCCGTCGATCAGGCGTGCGCGGATCTGTTCGGCAAGCCGTTGCGCGAGCGTCAGTGCTGGATCGTGATGTGTCATCGGCCCCTTTTGGCGCGCGCGCCGTGTCTCTCCGTCTAGCCCCGTCAGTCCGCCCCTTGCCGGATGTCGTGCATCCGCGTCTTGCTGGTCTGCGCCGTCGGGCGACCCCATTGCGCAATATCCCCGAAGCGGGAGGAGAGGCAAGGTCCGCGCGGCGGCAGCGGCAATTATGCTCAGCAAGGAGCCAGGTTCTGCACATATCCACACTTCAACGCTCTACAAGATTACAGAATGGTGGAATCAAACAAGAAAAATTGTTCAACAATCTTGACAGAATTGTGAAACGCGGCGACGCTGCGCCCATCGGAGGCAGCAGAACGACCCGTCTTCGTGCATGGACGGGCCACAATCATAAGGAGAGGGTTCATGGAACAGCATTCGATATCCCCAGGCAGTGCAGGTTCGACGAAGGACGCTTCTGCGCCCGCCACCCAGTCGGCCAAATCCCGCCGCGCGTCGCTTACCGCTGCCATCTTCCTGATGGCGACCTCGGCAATCGGTCCGGGCTTCATCACCCAGACGGCCACCTTCACGTCCAAGCTCGGCGCGGCCTTCGCCTTCGCCATCCTCGCCTCGATCATCATCGACTTTGTCGTCCAGCTCAACATCTGGCGGATCGTGACGCTGACGCGCATGCGCGCTTCCGACATCGCCAATGCCGCCATTCCGGGAACCGGCTACCTGCTCGCGGTGCTCGTCATCGTCGGCGGCCTCTTCTTCAACATCGGCAATATCGGCGGCTCCGGACTAGGCCTCAATGCCATGCTCGGCATCGACCCGAAACTGGGCGGGGCACTCAGCGCGCTGATCGCGATCGGCATCTTCCTCTCGAAACGCGCGGGCGTCGCCATCGACCGGCTGATCATCGTCGCCGGTGTCATGATGATCCTGCTGACGCTCTACGTCGCCATCGTCTCCGGGCCGCCGGTCGGCGACGCGCTCTACCAGACTGTCCTGCCGGCCACGATCGATTTTGCCACCATCACCACCATCGTCGGCGGTACGGTCGGCGGCTACATCACCTATTCCGGCGCACATCGCCTGCTCGACAAGGGAACGGTCGGCATCGAAAATCTCGGCGCTGTGAACCGGGCCGCACTCTCCGGCATCGCGGTGACCGGCCTCATGCGTTACGTGCTCTTCCTCGCGATCCTCGGCGTCGTCGCAAGCGGTGTCGTCATCGACATCTCCGGCAAGGGTGCCAACCCGGCGGCCCAGGCCTTCGAGGCCGCGGCCGGCAATGTCGGACTGCGCATCTTCGGCGCTGTCCTCTGGTTTGCCGCCATCACCTCCGTCATCGGCGCGGCCTATACCTCGGTCTCCTTCCTCACCGCCTTCAAGCCGGACATCAGCGAGCGGGGCCGCAACCTTGCAACCGTCGTCTTCATCGCCGTCTCGCTCTTCTTCTACGTCGTGATCACCACGCCGCCGGCGCAGATGCTGGTCTTCGTCGGTGGCCTCAACGGCCTCATCCTGCCGATCGGCCTTTCCATCTTCGTCTATGCGGCCTGGGCCCGTTCCGACCTCATGGGCGGATACCGGTATCCGCGCTGGCTGCTCGTTCTCGGCGCGGCGGTCTGTGCGCTCACCTGGTACATGGGCTACAAGTCGATCGGTCCGATCTTCGCACTGCTGACGGCAAGCGCATAAGGAGACCTTCGATGACGGCAATCGATCTCAACAGCGATCTCGGCGAAGGCTACGGCGCCTGGAAGATGGGAGACGACGAAGCGATGCTCGCCATCGTCTCCAGTGCCAACGTCGCCTGTGGCTTCCATGCGGGAGATCCCGCCGGCATACTGAATACCGTCAAGGCGGCGGCCGAGAAGGGTGTTTCGATCGGCGCGCATGTCTCCTATCCCGATCGCGTCGGCTTCGGCCGGCGCGACATGGACGTGACGAGCGGCGAGCTCACCGCGGACGTCATCTACCAGATCGGCGCCCTCAAGGGGCTTGCTACCGCCGCCGGAACGACCGTGGGCTACGTCAAGCCGCATGGGGCGCTCTATAATCGCATCGCCCATGATCCGAAGCAGGGACAGGCTGTGATCGATGGCATCAAGGCGGTCGATTCCTCGCTCGTCCTGATGGGGCTCGCCGGCTCCCCGATCCTCGATCTCGCCCGCGAGGCGGGGCTTCAGGTCGTGGCGGAAGCCTTTGCCGACCGCGCCTACCAGCCCGACGGCCAGCTTGTATCGCGCCGGGAGCCGGGTGCCGTGCTGCATGACCCGCAACTGATCGCCCGACGCATGCTGCGGCTCGCCTACCAGGGTACACTGGAAGCGACCGACGGCTCGACGATCAAGATCGACGCGCAGTCGATCTGCGTTCACGGGGACAGCCCCGGCGCCGTCGCCATTGCACGGGAGATCCGCCGTGCCTTCGAGGCCGATGGTGTTCGCGTCCGCTCCTTCCTTGCAGGCTGACCGGAGGAGACCGGCATGATCGCTCCCGAATACCTCCGCCATGTCGATGCAGGCCGCGCACGGGCCGCACGTGAACGCTATCGTGCCGGTGCCGTCGAGTCGACGTCCGGGGTGGCACCCGGTTTCACCCAGGCGAACATGATCGTGCTACCGCGGGACTGGGCATTCGATTTTCTGCTCTACGCGCAACGCAATCCCAAGGCCTGCCCGGTTCTCGACGTTTCCGATCCGGGTTCGCATCACACCATGCTTGCGCCGGGTGCGGACCTGCGCACGGACATTCCGCTCTACCGCATCTGGCGCGACGGCAAGCTTGCCGAAGAGACGCCGGATGCAACGGCTGCCTGGGCCGAGCATCCCGACCTCGTGAGCTTCCTGATCGGCTGCAGCTTCACCTTCGAAACGCCGATGATCGAGGCCGGCATCGAGATCCGTCATATCACCGACGGCACCAATGTGCCCATGTACCTGACCGACCAGCCGTGCCGGCCTGCCGGTCGGCTCAAGGGCAACATGGTCGTCTCCATGCGGCCAATCCCAGCCTCCCGCGTTGCGGACGCCGCGACGATCTCCGGCCGCTTCCCGGCCGTTCACGGCGCCCCGGTGCATGTCGGCGCGCCGGAGCTCATCGGTATCCGAGATCTCTCGAAGCCGGAGTTCGGCGACCCGGTGCGTATCGAGCCGGGCGAAGTGCCGGTGTTCTGGGCCTGCGGGGTGACGCCGCAGGCGGCCGTCATGGCTTCCGTCGTGCCGTTCGCGATCACGCACGCGCCCGGGCACATGTTCATCACCGATATTCCCGATTCCGCCTATCACGCCTGAGGTCCGCATGCGCTTTCTGCCCGTCAGCCTGACGACGATCCTGGTCGAGCTTGCCGACCTCGACGAGACGCTGGCCCTCTTCGCGTCCCTTCAGGCTGATCCGGTCCCCGGCGTCGAAGACCTGGTGCCGGCCGCGCGCACGCTGATGATCCGGTTCCGACCGGAGCGGCTGAGCGCGGCTACGCTTGCCGCGGCGATTGCGGGACGCGATCTTTCGGTTCGCACGGCGCCGTCCGAACACCTCGTCGAGATCCCCGTACGCTACGACGGCGAGGATCTGGACGAGGTCGCGCGCTTGACCGGGCTCTCCGTCGAGGAGGTGATCCGTCGGCATACGGAGAGCGAATTCACCGTCGCCTTCTGCGGCTTTGCGCCGGGCTTCGGCTATCTCGTCGGCGGCGATCCGGCCTTGCAGGTGCCGCGGCGGCAAAGCCCGCGCATGCGCATTCCGGCGGGCTCCGTCGCGCTTGCAGGCGCCTTTTCCGGCGTCTATCCGCAGGCGAGCCCCGGTGGCTGGCAGATCATCGGCACCACCCCGGAAAAGATGTGGGACCTTTCCCGCGACCCGCCGGCACTCTTCCAGCCCGGCTACCGCGTGCGCTTCGTCGATCTCGAAAAGCGCGGGCTGACCACAACCGCAGCGGCGCGGCCGGCCTCGGCGGAGAACGTGTCGGACGCGGGGGAGGTCGGTCACACGGTGACCGTGTTCAAGGTCCTCGCTGCGCCGATCCCTGCGCTCTTACAGGATTTGGGCCGGTTCGGACAGACGGGGCAGGGGGTTTCGGCGTCGGGCGCCCTCGACCAGGGTGCACTGAAGGCCGCGAACCGCGTCGTCGGGAATCCGCCCGGCTGGCCCTGCCTCGAAATCACGCTCGGCGGCTTCTCCTTCGAGGCAAGGGCCCGCGCCGTCGTCGCCTTCGCCGGCGCACCGTGTCCGATCCTTGTCCGCGACGCCGCCGGCCGGGAGATCGAGGCCGTCGGCTACCAGCCGATCGCGCTCGAACCGGGCGATGTCGTCACCCTCGGCCATCCGCCGGCCGGCATGCGCAGCTATCTTGCGGTGCGCGGTGGCTTCAGTGTCAAGCCGGTGCTCGGCAGCGCCTCGACCGACACGCTGGCCGTCATCGGACCCGAGCCCGTCGGTGCAGGTGCGGTGCTTGCGCTTGCCGACGATCGCGAGGGACTGACGAGCGTCTCGCTCACCGAGACACCGGCCTTTGCGGCACCGAAACCGGGAGAGATCGTGACGCTCGACGTCGTTCTCGGGCCGCGCACCGACTGGTTCACGAAAGCCGGTCTCGCGAGCCTCACCGATCAGCTCTGGACGGTGACCCCGCAGTCGAGCCGCGTCGGTATTCGCCTTTCGGGCGAGCAGCCGATCGAGCGTCGGGACAGCGCCGAACTCCCGAGCGAAGGGACGGCAACCGGAGCAATCCAGGTGCCGCATAGCGGCCAGCCGGTGCTCTTCCTCGCCGACCATCCGCTTACTGGCGGCTATCCGGTGATCGGCGCGGTCGCCGAATACCATCTCGATCTCGCCGGACAGATACCGGCCAATGCGAAGATAAGATTCCGGCCGGTTTCGCAATTTGCCGAGATCACGCCGTCGACCGGCCGAGACGCCGCGGAAAGACAGTGAGGAGACCAAAGTGAGAAAAGTCCTGATCGCCAACCGCGGCGAGATCGCCGTGCGGATCATCCGCGCCTGTCGCGACTACGGCCTGCAATCGGTCGCCGTCTATGCCGATCCCGATATGGACGCGCTCTTCGTGCGGCTCGCCGACGAGGCCTACGGGCTTTCCGGCGTCCGTCCGGCGGAAACCTATCTCGACATCGAAAAACTGATCGCCGTCGCCCGCCGCTCCGGCGCCGATGCGGTCCATCCAGGTTACGGCTTTCTTTCGGAGCGTGCAGAGTTCGCGCGCGCCGTGATCGAGGCCGGCCTCACCTGGATCGGTCCCGACCCGCAGGTGATCGAGGCGCTCGGCGACAAGGTGGAGGCGCGGCGGATCGCAACAGGCGTCGGTGCACCGCTCGTCGCCGGCAGCGACGGGCCTGTCTCCTCGGCGGCGGAGGTGCTCGCCTTTGCCGAAGCGCACGGCCTGCCGGTCGCCATCAAGGCAGCCCATGGCGGCGGTGGCCGCGGCATGAAGGTTGCCTGGAAGATGGAGGAGATCCCCGAACTCTACGAATCCGCTGTTCGCGAGGCAACCGCCGCCTTCGGCCGCGGCGAATGCTTCCTCGAACGCTTCCTCGACCGCCCGCGCCACGTCGAGGCGCAGGTGATCGCTGACCGGCTCGGCAATGTTGTCGTGCTCGGAACCCGAGACTGCTCGCTGCAACGGCGCAACCAGAAGCTCGTCGAGGAGGCGCCGGCACCGTTCCTCACCGACGCCCAGCGGCAGACGATCCACGAGGCTTCCCGCAGGATCTGTGCCGCGGCCGGCTATTCCGGCGCCGGCACGGTCGAGTTCCTGCTCGGCGTCGACGGCACGATCTCCTTCCTCGAGGTGAACACCCGCCTGCAGGTCGAACATCCGGTGACCGAAGAGACGACCGGTCTCGACCTTGTGGTTGAACAGTTTCGCGTCGCCGAGGGCCTGCCGCTTCGCGTGACGGAAACGCCGGCGCCGCGCGGTCATGCGATCGAATTTCGCATCAATGCCGAGGATCCCGGCCGCGGCTTCCTGCCAACCCCCGGTCGCATCGGCGCCTTCGTGCCGCCGTCCGGCCCCGGCATTCGTCTCGACAGCGGCGTCGAGACCGGTTCCTCGATCCCCGGCGTGTTCGATTCGCTGGTGGCAAAGCTCATTGTTACCGGCGCGACACGCGAGGAGGCACTCAAACGTGCCTGCCGCGCGCTCGCCGAATTCCGGATTGAAGGGGTGACGACGGTGCTTCCCTTCCACCGTGCGGCCATCGAGGCGGCGGATTTCGTCGGTGAGGACGGCTTCAAGGTCCATACCCGCTGGATCGAGAACGAGTTCGCCGGGCGGCTGGAAGCCGAACCCCGGCCGGAACCGGTCGCCGAGCCCGCGCTCATACGCACTCACGTCGAGATCGACGGGCGGCGGCACGAACTTGCGCTTCCCGCGCTGCTCTTCCAGGGCCTTGCGGCTACGCCCGTCGCCGGAAACGTCCCTCAGGCCACGCCGGCCGCGGATCCGGCCGTCCTTTCGGCGCCGATCGCCGGGACGCTGCAGGCCTGGAAGGTCGGCGACGGCGACGAGGTGGAAAAGGGTGACCTCATCGCCGTGATGGAAGCGATGAAGATGGAGACCCAGGTGACGGCGACCCGCAGCGGCACCTTCCGGCTCATCGCAGGAACCGGCAGCTATCTGGAGGCGGGCGCCGCCCTCGGCCGCTACGAGGAGTAGAAGGCCGGCGGCGGTTTGGGCCGCCCACTCCGATCTGGTCCATCGCGGCAAACAGTTTGGTTCTTCGGCACGTCATTTCCGAGGTCGCTGATCGAATTGTACCAGGGCTCAGATCGAAGTCGCAATTGATCTGGGACCATAGCTCAGACATTTCAACATGATACGAATATATCCTACGCGCTCGGCAAGCGCCTTGGATCTCGAAAGCCGGTATCCGGTAAACGCCGGTCGACTCCATCGCCACGCTCGTGACGCCGCAGGATCTGAACCAGGCAGCCAGATCATGCAGATCGTGGGTGAAGGTGCCGCAAGAGCGTATCGGCATAAGATCGGTTCGTGATGTGCGATCCGGTTCCGGAAGATGAGCAGAGAGACGCGAGCGACGAACTTGGCGAACAGACCCGACAACGCGTCCATTACTTCCCGAGCTCGCCCAGGCTGTTGTTTGAAGATGAAAGATGTGCCCACGCCGGTCGGTGACAGCAGCGCATCTAGGATCGATCATGCTCCGTAAGCGACGCCCGGCGCTTGAAGCACCTCGCGAATGCCGGCGTCTTCGATTTCGGAGACATCCGCCCCATGGTTGCGCCAGGCGCTGGGTCCAGCAATGGCGGAGTAAAGCTGTAGATGGAGGTTCGGCTCATGCATCTGCCAGCTTATAAGCTGACCTGAGAAGGGCGATCGCCTCGTCACGGGTAAATGGTATGTTGAGAGCTTTCGGGTCGAGAGTTGCGTCGGCCTCAGCCAGATCAAGGAAGCGGCGCATGTCGTTGCGAATTTGATCGGGCAAAGTGATCGATGAATCGCTTCGCAGAAGCTGGGTCAGGCGCAGCACATCATTGCGGTGCTTCTTGATGTTTTTGCTGTCGATCTTCTCCCCGGCTTCGGCTCTCGCGGACAGATCGAGAAATGCCCGCGCTTTGAAGGGAATGAGGAGTGTTTCGTCGATGACAGTCACGCCCTCGATCGTGCGCTTCGCGGACTGCAACGCTTCATAATATCCATCGTCGAGCAGAATAGCCGAGAGGCTGATGATGTCTTCCTCAACCGGAATGGGGGTGAGTTCTGAATTTTCCGGAAGGTCGAGTGTGCCGGGCTTGCGGGAAAACAGCTCGATCATGAAGGGAAAGCCGTGGTCCGAAGGCTTGTGGAAGCGGTAGAATTCCTTATCGCCAGTGCTACGTTCGCGTGCCTGGTAGCCGCCAGATTCCAGAAATTCTTTGAAAGCTGTGCCGAAGGCGGCATCGACCACCTCAACGCAGAGCACCATGTCGATATCCTTGGTGGCCCTGAAATCGAGGCCAGCTTCATCGAACAGGAGGTCACAGGCCGCGCCACCGATGATAGCGTAGTGGTCCTCATAGCCTGCGAAGTGTTTCCGAAATTTATCGATGCCGGTTACCAAGTCAGGTTCTCCAAAAGCCGATCCGCAGCCATGGCGACACGCTCGTCGCGATGACCCCGGAATTGTGCGTACAAGGACAGGACGTCCACCATGTGGGTGTCGGACAAGGCGGCCGGATCGTAGGACCATGTCTCGATGATGCAGTTGGCTTCGTCGCGGTCGGTTTCGGCCAGGTTCGCAGTTTGCGAAATCGCTTTCCAGTCGCTGGCGGCGACGGCGAAAGTGTCGATACGAGGGCTAGCCAGTTCCGTTAGGTGGGATAGTGCCGTTTCCCCGGCCAACTTAAGGTGCGCGCCGGAGGCGTTTCCGCGCACGAATTTCAGAGATCGAACCGGACTGCGCAGAAGTGACGTGGCTTCCTCCAGGAGGTGTCGCCCTTCTGCCTTGAAGTGAATGCGTCTCTCTTTCCCGTGCCTGACGGTTTCAGCGAGGCCGGCGGCTTCCAGATCGTCGAATGCTCGGCCGATCGACATAGCCGAGTAATGTAGACGTTCAGCCAGGAGGGATGGCGTTGTCAGGTTCCGGTTGGGATGCAGGATGTGATGAAAAAGGACGGTTTGGGCGGCAGGGGACAGGTCGTCCGACTGCCGGTGGCGTGGGGCACGGAAATGCTCGCGAAGGTCGATTGCCAGGTCGGGTATGTAGAGCTGGTTGCCGGGAACAATAAAGGGGACACCTTGACCGATGAGCCGCGACCGGTTGTGCGCACTGATAGTCATGGTGGCGAAAGCCACCTTCGCATTGGTGGCATGACCGACGATGTCGATGTGTTTGGCGATGTCGGCGGGAGTGCCCGTGTCTCCGAGCCTGGCGACGATGATGTAATGCCGACCTAGGATGCGAGCTTCATAGAGGGTGTAGATTCGTCCGATAAAGGACGGCAAGCTGCGCGTGCCCTCGAACGGGCGAACGTCAATGCGCTCATGGAGCAGTTCTCCCAGATAGCGCTCCAGCGCTTCCGGAAACTGCGAATCGTTGATGTTGGCATCTCTTTTTAACATTGTCCCACACGCTAACATTGATAGCGTTATTGTGCAATCTTAATGTTATGGGAAGAGGCAGTTGCAAACGTCGAGTTTGGGCCGAGGTACGAGGGGTTCCCGTGTCGCAGTGCAAAAATACCCATAGTTCAGGCGGGGCGTGTAGGCGATTGTATGGACCTTGTCGTCCGGCAGCGGCCCCAATATCGTCAGGCGAAAACAAGACGGAATTGCCGACAACGCTCGCCGTGTTGTACGCGGTATTAAACGCCGCATAGTCGCGCAGACACGGCGCGGTATAGAAGACCTGACCCGGATAGCGTCCCTCCCAGTCAATCAGCAGCCGATGCTGGTCCGACACATCCCTGCGCATGAGCGAGATCTGAAAAAGTCAAGCGTCAGACCAGGGCACAGGCCATTGGCGAGCTCAAAGGCGCTGGCGCGCGTCATCAGCTTCGGTAGCTTGTACTGAAAGAATAGCGGAAACGCGGGGAAGCCGATCTGGACGTCATAGCCCAAGGTCGCCTCCTGCGCGAGGTTGGGAACGACCGACGCGCCGCTGGGGGGGGGCGTGGCCGAACCGCGGATCAGATTTTCCGTGAAGGCGTAGCTAAAAGAGAATTCCGTATACCCCGCCTTCATGGCGCCCCGAATTTCCTTATGCCGCAATCAACTAATGTGGCTACTGAAATTCGAATATGTACAAAATTCTGGTCATTAATCACCCCTACGACCAAATAAATGAACAAAACTTGATTTTGCCTTAAGCGCCATGGCATAATGTACAAAATTCTGGACGCGAGAAGGTCTCCTGTCCACTTAAATGAACAAAGCAAGGTATAGAAGTGCCCCGTCAAAGAAGCTACTCCAGAATCACGCACCAGGCGCTCGCCATGCTCGGCAAGCTGATCCGCGTCGGCCGCGCCGAGCGCGGACTGACCGCGCAGGAACTCGCAGATCGCGCCGGCATCAGCCGCACCACCCTGTCCAGCATCGAGAAAGGCGCACCCGGTCCTGAAATCGGCATCGTCTTCGAGGTTGCCTCCCTCGTCGGCGTGCGCCTGTTCGACTATGACGAGCGCACGCTTCAGCTGCACAATGCGCGCCTCGACGAAAAACTGACCCTGCTGCCCAAGAGCGTTCGCCACAGTGTAAGGGAGGTCGATGATGACTTCTAAGACGGATGCGACAGAAGCCTTTGTCTGGATGTGGCTGCCCGGGGCGACGGAACCGGTGGTGGCCGGCCGCCTCGACCAGGATGGCGAGCGCCTGCTCTTTACCTACGGCGCTAGCTACCGCCGTCGTAAGAGCGCTATTCCCATCTACGAGCCGGAGCTCCCCCTCCAGGAGGGCGTCATTGCGCCGATCAACGGTCTGACCATGGCCAGTTGCATTCGCGACGGCTCGCCGGACGCCTGGGGCCGCCGTGTCATCATCAACAGGCTGACGGGCAAGAAGCCCGACGCTGCTGGCGTGCCGGAGATCAGCGAGCTGATCTTCCTGCTCCAGTCGGGCTCCGACCGCATCGGCGCCCTCGATTTCCAGGCATCGGCCACAGAGTATATCCCTCGCCTGCCCGCACAGGCATCGCTCGATGAACTCCTCGAAGCGGCCGAACTCATCGAAAAGGGTGTCCCTCTTACTCCGGCGCTCGATCAAGCCCTTAATCACGCCACCTCGATCGGCGGCGCGCGCCCCAAGGCGCTGATTGAAGACGACACGAAGAAGTTCATCGCCAAATTCTCGGCCGCCAACGACACTTACAGCGTCGTGAAGGCCGAATTCATCGCGATGACGCTGGCATCTGCCTGCGGGCTCAACGCCGCGCCCGTGTCAATGACCCGTGCCGCCCACAAGGATGTGCTGCTGATAGAGCGCTTCGACCGCACGCACACAAAAGACGGTTGGACGCGCAAGGCCATGGTCTCGACCCTCACCATGCTCGGGCTCGATGAGATGATGGCCCGTTACGCTTCCTACGAAGACTTGGCCGAACTCATCCGCCACCGCTTCACGAACCCCAAGGACACGCTGAAGGAACTCTATGGGCGGATCTGCTTCAACGTGCTGTGCGGCAATACCGACGACCACGCCCGCAACCATGCTGCCTTCTGGGATGGCAAGATGCTCACGCTCACCCCCGCCTACGACATCTGCCCGCAAGCGCGCACAGGCAACGAAGCCACACAGGCGATGCTGATCAAGGGCGCTGGGCGCGCCAGCACCCTCGCCACATTGATTGCCGCCGCGCCGGATTATCACCTAAAGGAAACCGATGCCGCTGCCCTGATCGAACACCAGGTCACGACCATCGCCACGCGCTGGCAGGAGGTCTGCGACGAAGCAGATTTGAGCCCCGTCGAACGCAAACTGTTCGCCGGACGCCAGTTTCTCAACAGCTATGCCCTCGAAGGGCTTAATAACCACACGCCACTGCGAGACGCCTTCCAGACCGCGCGAAACACATTGATTGTCAGCGGAGGCGCCTGAAAATGACGGCGCCCACGCAGGGCAAAAGACGCGCATGGCCGGGAGCTCCTCTTCACGCCGCTGGCTTTCCTCGGGCAGGAGGTCGCCGACGAAGGGTCGGCATTCCCGACGTGAAAAGCGGTCCGATCGCTTCGGCAGCGAAGCGGAAAGCGGGAGTGTCTCACCGTCATCAAGCCAAGCCTGAGCATAGGCAAAGGCGATATCGCCATGCCTGTCCTGCGTGAATTGACCGACAAGGCGACCATCCCACCAGACATTCAGAACCTTGTCAGCCACGGTCTGCGCTCGCCAGGAGCTAGAATGTCGATGGAACACCCGAGCGTTTGGAGAACCTGCAGGACCGTCCCGATCTGCGCCGTTGGCTTGCCCCCTTCGAGACCGACGATGAACCGGAGCCCGACGCCGGCAACACCGGCAAGTTCGTCCTGCCGCAAGTGTTGCTCCTTACGTGCGCTTCGTACCAAAGTGCCGATATCGGCTGGAGTTCTTACCCTTTTTGCCATAATCGCTTTCCCGCTCAGGAAAATGTCAGCGCCTTGTCGGGGTCAATTTTCCCGATCGGTAAAATTGTTGATGCTGGATGTTGTCTGGCTGGATGTTGTCTGGCGGGATAAATTTCCCGATCGGGTAACTCTCGGTTACATCCTCACCGCTGCAGGCGTGTTTAGGAATCGCTGCTCACGGGACGGAGGTTGGAACTGATTGGAACGCTCGCCCAATCGAGAAACCTGAACCCGCAGGTCACACCAGCGGATTCTCCTCAGGGTTCTCATCGCATCCCGGATGACGCGTGTTGCGCTTCCGTTTCAGCCGGCTGAGGGTGACACGGACCTGGCGCGAGCATGCAGCTACGCCTGTAATGCCGGTCGAGGTGGTGCTGCCAACGCGAGCGACACCGCCGCCCTTCGGCGCATAGGGTTTGACTTGCGGCCGTGAATGACAAAGAAGACCGTCGCCGAAGCCGCCCAAGCCTGCCGTCGCATCCGGGAAGTCGTGGTGGATGTCACCGCGGCTCCACGCAGACGTAATGACCGGTGACGAAGGTCCTGAGCGCAAACTTGCCGCCGGCAAGGGGTTCGATATGGAACTTCTCCCAGGGTCCGATGGTGGTGCGATTTGCGTTGCACTCGCGCCCGCCTCCCGATTCGGCAGTCAGCAGGTGCCCGTTGGCCGTCAGAAAACTCGCTGTCCCGTCGCCATGCTTGATCAAACCCCAGCGCTCCCACGCTCCCACCTCCGGGCGGTTCGCGTAGACACCCTTTCCGCCCCCATCGACGGCAGAGAAATGCCCCATGTGCGACATCAGCGAAACTTCGCTGCTGTCACGGCAGGTTCCGATCTCGAACGCTTCCCATTCGCCGACCTGGTTGCGGTTTGCGACCACGGGGCCGAAGGTATTGGGGTCTGGCTCGCCATCGAGCACAAGGCCCAGTGCCGCGCCAATTGCAAGGCCGAGCGGCGTTCCGATCGAGACCGCATTGGCGATCGCCGCCAAGGGCGCAAACTGCAGCGCGGTCGCAAGCGCCGGTGACTTCGAGATGGCCGCGACGAGCCAGGCGGTGATGGTTACCCCGGCGACGCCGATCCTTGCGCTGTCGGCGAGAAGTTCAAACCGGCCACCCATCAGGCGGGGATGAACGAGGATCCCCTGGACGCCGACGACACCATTGATCTCCACGCCATTGTTGCCGCCCAGTCGATCCACAAAGTTGATGTAGACGATGGAGGCGAAGAGGGCGCCGGCAATCACCGGAGCCGCGACGCCGGCTGCAGCAAGGAGCGGTCCCCCTCCTTCGATGAGAACCTGGCTCAGCTTCGCCGTCTGGTCGTGATCGAGGATCAGCGTCCACACCGGACCCTTCATCTTGAACTCGCCGGCCGACGGTCCCTCCCGCACGATCTCGTGGATGGCCTTGTAGGTTTCGGGATCGGCCAGAAAGTGGTCGATATCGAATGCGCCGCCATGCAGCAGCAGCCCTCTTTGCGACCGATCGAGATCGGGAACACGATCCTCGACGCGCCCGATCGGCCGACCGCGATTGCCGCGGCCTTCAACCTGTCCTTCGACAGCCCCTATGGGTCGGAGAACCATTTGTCCCTCCATCGTTCAACAGGATATCTCATCGCACGTCATGTCAGGCGGATTGCACAAGGCCTTGCTCGACCGTCGTCCGTTCAGGCACTTCCGCCGTTTTCCGACTGCGGAAGACCACGACCGCAAACAGAAGCATCGATGCAAGGGTGAGAACCGAACCGGTCTTGGCCAACAGTTCGCCTGCGCCCGAGAGCGCCATGGCAATGCCCGGAACGATCAGCACCACCCCGGCGGTGGCCACGGCGAAATGCACCTTCGCGAGCACGTGTTCGCCGGCCCGGGGAACGAGGTGGTAATAGATGCCGAAGAGCGCCAGCGTCACCCAACCGACGAGATTGAGGTGGGCGTGGGCTGCCGCCAGCCTGTGATCGCCGGTCGCCGCCATGACGATGCCCCAGACCATTCCGAGCGTCACGTAGATGACCCCCGTCATGAAGAACCAGAAGGAGATGCCACGCATGTCCGTTGCTCCTGTTCGCGATGGTAGGGTCAGGCCGTGCCAAGCGGCGGCCCGGTGAATGTCAGCCCGAAACGTGCACCGATCGCGGCGACCTGATCCATGTCTTCGGGGATACGGCAATTGTGTTCGGCCATTTCAGCAAAGAAGCCTTCGAAGCCGCCGGGGGTCATGATGGTCAGCATTCGGGCCGGCAGGTCGCCGACCACTCGAAATGCGTGTTCCGTTCCGCGCGGAACGAAGACGACGCTGCCCGGACCTTCCAGTCGTCTTTGGCCATTCATCCAGAACTCCACTTCGCCGGACTGGATGTGGAAGGTCTCGTCCTCGCGATTGTGGATGTGGCGGGGAGGGCCATAACCCGGCTGATCGAGGCTTTCGAATATTCCGACGCGCGCCTGCGTCTGCGCCGCCGTCAGGGAGATCCTGTAGCTCGTGCCGAGCCACTCAACGCTGTAGGGTACCGAACGCGCAACCATCGAAGCCTCCCGCCATCGTGTCATCGTGATCGATGCGGGAGAGCGTGCCAGATCGGAATCTATAATTGAAATCGATAGTTGTTATAGAATAAATTCGTTTAATGAATTTATCGAGCTTCGACCTTAATCTTCTGCGGGTGCTCGATGCCTTGTTGCATGAGCAATCCACCGTGAAGGCCGGCGAACGCATCGGCCTTTCGCAGCCGGCCGTCTCCTCCGCGCTCGGCCGTCTTCGGCACGCCCTGAACGATCCGCTTTTCGTGCGCGAGGGGCAGCGCCTCGTGCCGACGAAATACGCAAGAAGTCTCGAATTCCCCCTCCGTCACATCCTGGAGGATGTCGAAACGCTCCTTGCCGGGCCTGGCAGCTTTGATCCGGCGAAAGCCGAGCAGAGCTTCAAGATCTCCGGCTCTGACTTCTTCGCGGAAATGCTGATGCCCTCGCTTGCGAACGCGCTCTCGCAACTGGCGCCGAAGATCCAGGTGCAACTCGTCGATCTGGTACCCGACAATTATGTCGGGACACTCGAGAGGCATGGCATCGACCTCGCCCTTGTGCCGAAGATCGACTTCCCGACCTGGACCGACAATGCACCGGCCTTCCGCTCCCGCTTCGTGATGATTGCGCGGATAGGGCATCCTAGGCTGGCACGCGCGGAGGTCCGGCAAGGCGAGATCGTGCCGATCGACCTCTTCTGCGATCTCGGCCACGTGGTGTTCTCGCCCGAAGGCAAACTCAGGGCCATGGGCGATGCCGCACTTGCCCGGATCGGGCGGGAGCGGCGCGTCGTGATGACCATGCCGGTCTTCGGAGGCGTCGTTAATGCGGTCGCGGGAAGCGACCTCGTCGCGCTCTTGCCGGAACAACTCGCGCGCAAGATGGCTCCCCGACTGGGCCTTGCCATCTACACGCCACCCATGCCGATCAATCCGGTTCTGATCTGCATGATCTGGCACAGGCGCAACACCAATCACCCGACCCACCGCTGGCTGCGGGACCTGGTTCTGGAGCTTCTCGCGCCGCTGAACGACGGTGAAGGACAGGCATAGACCAGCGCTTGACAAAGGCGACGACCTGCCCGTTGTCGAGTTTATGAATGTGCCGTGACCGGCGAGATCACAATCTCAAGCCTGCGGGCGGTCTCCGGCCGCGACCCGCAGCCTCCATGATGACGCATTGCGGGTGATGAGACAGAGATCGCTAGCTTGACGGCCTGGATCTTGTCCGCGTTGCCAGGACATTGCGGATCGCAAAGCTCGAATGGATCCTGAGTACGCCGGGAAGCTTGGACAGGATTTCCTTGTGGATGCGTTCAAATTCGCCGGCATTGTCGACCTCGACCCGTAGCAGGTAGTCCGATCCGCCGGTCATCAGGAAACATTCGCGGATCTCCGGATGCTTGCGCACCGCCGCCTCGAAGCGGTCGAGATGATCTTCAGTCTGCCGTTCGAGCGTGATGTTGATGATCACGGCGATCGTCGCATCGCTGTTTCCCGCATCCACCAGCGCCGTATAGCCGCGGATGACACCGCCCTTTTCCATGAGCTTGATCCGCCTGAGACAGGCGGATTGGGAAAGGCCAACTTCGGCCGCCACGCTTGCATTGCTCATCCGCGCATCAAGCCTCAGCAGGCGCAGGATATTTCGGTCGATTGCGTCGAGGGCAGCCATCGCAGATTATTCCAAAAATTGATTATTTCCTTCAATAGCGAGCAAATGGCACAATAATCAAGCACTCTTTCGTCGGCAATTTTACGATCATTTCACTAGGCTTCCGCGATCAACAGGGGGGGTCGAAATGGACGGCGTATTGCGAAAGACGACCAGCTGCCAAGCTGATGCCGCAGGCCCATCGGGCATTCTGTCCATCGATCTCGCAGCACTGGCGCGCAATTACGAGCGGCTGTCCGGCGACCTTGCTCCGGCAAAGGCAGCGGCTGTCGTCAAGGCGGATGCCTATGGGCTTGGCGCGGACCGTGTCGCTCGGAGATTGTATGCGCATGGTTGCCGCTATTTCTTCGTCGCACAGTTCACAGAAGCCTTGGCCTTGCGGCCACGTCTGTCTGCCGATGCCGCGGTCTTCGTCCTGAACGGGCTGCAGCCCGGCAATGAACAGGCATGCGCGAGGGGCGGCATCATCCCGGTCATCAATTCGTTGGAGCAATGGCGGCGCTGGGCGGCTGTGGCAAAGGAAGTCGGCCGCCGATTGCCCGCCGTGCTACAGTTCGACACTGGCATGTCGCGCCTTGGCCTGGCGCCCGAAGACCGGCCGGTGCTTGCCGAACTGTTGAAGACTGAAAACGGCATCGATGTACTTTTCGTCATGAGCCACCTCGCCTCCGCCGACGATCCCGACAGCGTCCAGAATGGAGACCAGCAGGCGGAGATGGAATGCATCGCGGCCGAATTTCCGCAATTCCCGGTCAGTTTTGCCAATTCTGGCGGCATCTTCCTCGGCAAAACCTTTCACGGAATCCTCGCCCGCCCCGGCATCGCGCTCTATGGCAGCGCTCCGACGAGTGGCGCCGAAAATCCCATGGAGCCGGTTGTTCGCCTCGATGTCGCCGTGGTGCAGGTGCGCACTGTACCTGCCGGAACACGGGTCGGTTATAGCGCAACCCATGTGACGACGGGCGAAACGCGGCTTGCAACGATTGCTGCCGGCTATGCCGACGGCCTGCCGCGCAGCCTCGGCGGCCGCGGGGCCGTCTATTGCGACGGCGTGCGCCTGCCAATCGTCGGACGCGTCTCGATGGACAGCATCATCGTCGACGTCTCCACTCTGCCGGAAGATCGCCTGCGCCTTGGCAGTCTCGTGGAAGTGCTCGGGCCCAATCAGACGCTCGAAGACATCGCGCGCGACGCCGGCACCATTTCCTATGAAATTCTGACCGGCCTCGGCCAGCGCTACGAGCGGCAATACCGCTAGACCTTTTCTACTCCCAATTGAGGACATCATGAAAGTTATCGTTCTTGGCGCCGGTATCGTCGGCGTCACATCGGCCTACCAGCTTGCAAAGGCCGGCCATGAGGTCACGGTCGTAGACCGCCAGCCCAGCCCGGCGCTGGAGACCAGCTTTGCCAATGCCGGCGAGGTCTCCTTCGGCTATTGCTCACCCTGGGCGGCCCCCGGCATTCCGATGAAGGCGCTGAAATGGCTGTTCATGGAACACGCGCCGCTGATCCTGCGCCCGAAGATCGATGCCGCCATGATTTCATGGATGCTGAAGATGCTCTCCAATTGCACCTCGAAGCGCTATGCCATCAACAAGAGCCGCATGTTGCGGCTGGCGGACTACAGCCGCATCTCGCTTGCCGCGTTGCGCGAGGAAACCGGCATTGCCTATGACGAACGAATGCAGGGTACACTTCAGCTGTTCCGGACGGAGGCCCAGCTCGATGCCTCCGCCAAGGACGTCAAGGCGCTGGCGGCCGACGGCATTCCCTATGAGGTGCTTGATCCCGATGGCTGCATTCGCGTCGAGCCGGCGCTGAAGCATGTGCGTGAAAAAATCGTTGGCGGCCTGCTGACACCGAAGGACGAAACCGGTGACTGCTTCCAATTTTCCAACGCCTTGGCGGCAAAGGCTGCGGAGCTTGGCGTGCGCTTCAACTACAGCAGCATCATTCGCAGCCTCGATGTCGAGGGTGGCCGTGTGCGGGGTGTCATCACTGCCCATGGCAGGCTGGAAGCCGATGCGGTGGTCGTCGCACTCGGCAGCTTCTCGCCGCTTCTGGTTCGGCCGCATGGCATTCGTCTGCCGGTCTATCCCGTCAAGGGCTACTCGCTGACCATCCCGATCACCGACGAGGCACGTGCACCGGTCTCGACCGTGATGGACGAAACCTTCAAAATCGCCATCACGCGGCTCGGCGACCGGATCCGCGTCGGAGGCATGGCGGAAATCTCCGGCTATACCAACGATCTCGGCGAGCCCCGCCGCCTGACGCTGCAGCACTCCGTCACTGATCTCTTCCCCGGCGGGGATGTCTCGAAAGCAAGCTTCTGGTCCGGCCTTCGCCCGATGACGCCGGATGGCACACCGGTGATCGGCGCGACCAAGGTTTCCGGCCTCTACCTCAACACTGGCCACGGCACGCTCGGCTGGACCATGAGCTCGGGCTCCGCACGTGTCATCGCCGACCTCGTGTCCGGTCGCAAACCCGATATCGACGCGACCGATCTCGCGATTGCGCGCTATCACTGAACATCATTCAACGGGAGAGGCCGGGCACTCGATCTGGTCCCTGCGACCCACAGCCGCGACGTCCGAAACCTCTCCTGACGCAGAGTGGAGTGGCAAAGCGTGCCCCTCAATCCTTCCCCACTGCTTCGTCCTTTCCTTCTGCCCGTTGAAGGAGAGCCAGCAGGCCCTCGAGGAGGCGGGTTGGCGACGGTGGGCAGCCGGGGATGTGAAGGTCGACCGGAACGACTTCCGACACGCCGCCCGTGACCGCATAGCTCCCGGCAAAGCAACCGCCGTCGCGGGCGCAATCGCCAACAGCCACCACCCATTTCGGGGCGGGCATTGCGGTATAGGTCCGCTCGAGCGCCTCGCGCATGTTTTTTGTCACGGGGCCGGTGACCAGAAGCACGTCCGCATGGCGCGGCGAGGCGACGAAGCGGATGCCGAAACGCTCGACATCGTAGAAGGCGTTGTTGAGCGCGTGGATTTCGAGCTCGCAGCCGTTGCAGGATCCGGCGTCGACCACACGGATCGAGAGGCTGCGACCGAGCCTGCGCCGCGCGCGCTCCTCGACGGCGCGGCCGAGCTCATCGACCGCCGCATCGGAAGGTGCCGGGCCCTTCTCCGTCAGTGGCTTCCGCACGAGGCTCTCGAAGAGGAGTTTGCGCATGGCCTCCGTTCCTCCCTAAAGATCCGAGCCCGAATAGGAGCAGTTGAACGACTTGTTGCAGAGCGGGAAGTCGGCGACGATGTTGCCCTCAATGGCGACCTCGACCACTGGCCATTGGAACCAGGACGGGTCGCGCAGGTGACACCGTTCGACGGTGCCGTCCGCCGAAAGCCGTAGCCAGACAAAAATGTCGCCGCGAAAACCCTCGACGAGGGCCGCGCCCTCGCAGGTCCTGCCGAGGTCCGGCACCGGAACGGCGGTCGGTCCGTCGGGCAGAAGGTCGAGCAATTGATCGACCATCGAAAGGCTCTGCTCCACTTCGCGGATGCGAACCCACACACGGGCGTTGACGTCGCCCTCGGCAAAGACCGGCACGTCGAAGATCAGCCGGTCATAAGGCGCATAGCGCACGACATGGCGCGCATCGAAGCTGCGGCCCGAGGCGCGGCCGGCATAGCCGCCGGTGCCGTACTGCCGTGCCAGTCCCGGTGTCAGGACACCTGTCGTCACCGTCCGGTCCTGGAGCGAGGCGGTGTTCTCATAGAGTTCGACCAGGGGCGGGAAGCGCCGGCGGATGTCCGCCACGACCTGCCGGATCGCTGCGAGGCCGGCGCCTTCGAGATCGACGGTCACGCCGCCCGGTGCGATCCGGTCACGCATCAGTCGATGGCCGAAGGCGGTGTCGGCAGCACGCAGCACGTTTTCGCGCAGCACGCCGCAATGGGCGAGCATCAGCGCGAAGGCCGCGTCGTTGCAGATCGCCCCGATGTCGCCGAGGTGGTTCGCCAGCCGCTCGAGCTCGGCCATCAGCGCCCGCAGCCAGACGGCCCGAGGCGGGACCTCGAAGCCGATCGCCGCCTCGAGGGCGTTCGCAAAGGCAAGACTGTAGGCGACCGTGCTGTCGCCGGACGTCCGCCCGGCAAGCTGCTCCGCCCGCCCGATATCCGCGCCGGCCATCAGCCCCTCGATACCCTTATGAACATAACCGAGCCGCGCCTCCAGCCGGACGATCGTCTCGCCATTCACGGTAAACCGGAAATGCCCCGGTTCGATGATCCCGGCGTGGACGGGGCCGACGGCAACCTGGTGCAGGCCTTCGCCCTCCGCAGACAGGAAGGCATAGGCACGGCCGGTGTCGCTTCCCGGCCCCGCTTCGCCGATAGGTGCGTGAATGCCCCACCTGCCGTGGTCGACCCAGGGGCGTGGGTCGGGCAGTCCGACCGGCTCCAGTCCGAACAGGTCGCGGATCGTACGCTCGAGACGCAACGCCGGCAGATGGTGGCGCGCAACGGAAGGATAGCTCCCACTCAGGCCTTGAAGGCTTACCACCCCGATCGTTCCCGGCTCCTCGAAAAGCGCCATGTGCACCGACGTCGCCTCGCCCCAGAGGCCCAGCAGCGTCCAGCGCCCCGCAGCGAGTGCCTCGGCCGCGGCGATCCAGCCCGCTTCGTCGACGACGGTCCGCGCGAACGGACGATGCTGTTCGACCAGTTGGCCTTCGAGGAGGAATTCGGCGAGTGTCGTCACGATCTCCTCCCGTCAGCGAAGTAGGTTGGCGATGTGCTGGAACCAGGCGACCAGCGGTGGCGGCAGATAAATCCCGGCGATCAGCACGAGCGCCAGATGGGCATACATCGGCAGGTAGGAGGCTTCCGCCGGCGCCCTGCTGCCGCGCGGCCGGCCGAAGGCCGCACCGGTCAGCCGCAGGAGGAGCGCGCCGAAGGCGACGAGAAGCCCGAACACCAGCAACACGGCGAGTGCGGGCTGCTTGGCGAAGGCCGAGCTCACGATCAGGAACTCGCTCATGAAGATGCCGCCGGGCGGCAGGCCGGCGATCGCGACGACCCCGGCGAGCAATCCCCAGCCGAGGCCCGGATGCGTCTCGGTCAGCCCCCGGATCGCCGAAAGCCGCTGCGTTCCCTTGATCTGCGAGATATGGCCGACGGCAAAGAAGATCGCTGATTTGGTCAGCGAATGCATGACCATGTGCAGGAGGCCGGCGAAGTTCGCGAGCGGCCCGCCGAGCCCGAAGGCAAAGACGATGATGCCCATGTGCTCGATCGAGGAATAGGCGAACATCCGCTTGATGTCGCGGCGCCGGTAGAGCATGAAGCCGGCGAAGATCAGCGAGGCGAGCCCCATCGTCATCATCAGCGGTCCAGGCGCCAGCGCCTCGGGACTTGCCGAAAGCAGCATCTTGAAGCGCAGCACGGCATAGAGCGCGACATTCAAGAGAAGGCCCGAAAGCACCGCCGAAATCGGTGTCGGACCTTCCGCATGAGCGTCCGGCAGCCAGGCGTGCAGGGGTGCCAGTCCCACCTTGGTGCCGTAGCCGAGGAAGAGGAAGACAAAGGCGATGTTGAGGAGCGCCGGGTCGAAGGCGGCGGCGTGCTGGATCAGGATCGTCCAGACCATGGCGTCATAGCCTTCGCCGACCACAGGCTGCGCCGCGAGATAGACGAGGATCGTCCCGAAAAGGGCAAAGGCGATGCCGACGCTGCCGAGGATGAAATACTTCCACGCAGCTTCGAGTGCCTCGTGGGTTCGGTAGATCCCGACCATCAGCACGGTGGTCAGCGTCGCCAGTTCGACCGCCACCCACATCAGCCCGATATTGTTCGAGACGAAGGCGAGGTTCATGCCGAACATCATGATCTGGTACATCGCGTGGTAGAAGCGCAAATTCGCCGGCGTCAGCCGGCCGATCTCCAGCTCATGGGCGATGTAGCTCGCGCTGAACACGCTGGTCGTGAATCCGACGAAGGTGTTGAGCACGATGAAGACGATGTTGAGGTCGTCTACGAGGAGATACTGCCCGGCCTCCGGTCGCGGCGTGATGAAGAGCGAAAGGGCGGAAAGAAGGGTAAGCAGGCTCGCGACCACGTTGAGCCGGGCGGTGAGGCGATAGCCGGGCAGGACCGCGAGCACGACCGCGGCGACGATCGGGATGACCAGGACGGCGCGTTCGGCGTCGAAGGCGAGGAGGGGAGAGAGCGCGTTCATTTGCGCATCCTCCCCTTGAAGTCGTCGAGGGCGGCGACATCGACGGTGTCGAAACGCTCCCGGATGCGGAAGAGGAAGACGCCGATGACGATGAAGGCAATCAGGATCGAGAACGCCACGCTGATCTCCACGACGAGCGGCATGCCCTTGGCGCCGGTCGCGGCCAGTACGAGGCTGTTTTCGAGCGACATGAAGCCGACGACCTGGCTGACCGCATTCCGCCGCGTCACCATCACCAGGAGGCTGATCAGCAGCACCGAGAGCGCGAAGGCGAGGTCTTCGCGGACCAGCGGATTGGCCCCGGGGGTGACCCTGAGCATGACGAACATGGCCAGTGCGACGAGCCCGATACCGGCAAGCATGGTAGGCCCGACACCGACCACGGTTTCGATCTCACGGTGAATGCCGAGCTGGCGGATCATCCGGTGCAATACGACCGGAATGACGATCGCCTTGAAGACGAGCGCGATCGCTGCCGTCACATAAAGATGCGGCGCATCCTGGATATAGGCCTGCCAGGCGACCGAGAGTGTCAGCACCAGCGAATGCAGCGCAAAGACGTTAAGGAGCGCATAGAGCCGGTCCTGGTAGAGCATCATCATGCTGACGACGACCAGACCGCCGGCCAGAAGATGTGCGATGTCGAAGACGAGACCGTGCATCAGAGGCTCCTCGAGACGAAGCGCAGAAGGGTCGCGAGCAGCCCGAGCATCAGGGCTGCCCCGAGGAATTCCGGAACGCGGAAAACCCGCATCTTGGCGGTCGCGGTCTCGAAGACGGCGAGCAGGACGCCGGCGACGGCGAGCTTGACGGGATAGGAGAGCGCCGCGATCACGTAAGTCGTCGGTGCGTCGCCGGGGCCGGCAAGCTGGAACGGCACGAAGATGCAGGCGATCAGCGAAACGTAGAGCAGGAGTTTCAGCGAGGCGGCAAGCTCGATCATTGCAAGGTGCCGGCCGGAATATTCGAGCACCATCGCCTCATGCACCATGGTGAGCTCGAGGTGCGTCGCCGGATTGTCGACGGGGATGCGGGCATTCTCCGCGATCGCCACCATGACGATCGCGACGAGTGCGATACCGAGCGACACGCGCAGGCCGACCTCCGGTGAATTGACGAAGGCGGCGATGCTGGAAAGCTGCGTCGAGCCAGCGACGAGCGCCAGCGAGAAGATGATGAGCAGCATTGCCGGCTCGGCAAGCGTCGCGATCATCATCTCGCGGCTCGAGCCGATCCCGCCGAAGCTTGTCCCGACATCCATGCCTGCCAGCGCGAGAAAGAAGCGGGCACTGCCGAGGAGCGCAACGATGGCAATCAGGTCTGCCGTCCAGCTGAAGATGAGCCCCGTCGCAAAAGTCGGCACGATCGCAGCCGCCACCCAGGTCGCTGCAAAGATCAGATAGGGCGCGACCCGGAAGAGCCAGGAGGCACTCTCCGCGACGATTGCCTCCTTGCGAAAGAGCCGCAACAGGTCGCGGTAGGGCTGGAAGACCGATGGCCCGCGACGGCGCAGCAGCCGCGCCTTCACCTTGCGCACGAAGCCCGTGAGCAGGGGCGCCAGTGATATGACCAAGGTCATCTGCAGGGCCTGGACAAAGAAGGCGAAGATCACGTCCATAGCGCCACCACCAGAAGCAGGAGGATCAAGGCGACGAAGACGAGGCTGAGATACCGCCGGATCGTCAGGAATTGCAGGTGATTGAGCTTTTCCGCGGCATAGCCGACGACGCCGGTCAACGGCGCATAGAGCCAATCCCAGATGAGATCGCGGGTCGTGACCGTCAGTCGCGCAGGCCGCAGTTCGCCCGGTGCGGGCATGTCGACCCGCTCGCGGGCGCGGAAGATCAGCGTGCCGAACACACGGCGGATCGGCTGTGCGAAACCGGCCGCGGAATACTGCGTCATCGGGCTCGGCTCGGGAAAGCCGCAATCCCATGCCGGTGCCCGCCGGAGTGCCCGCGAGCCGAGGCGGTGGACGAGGAAGGCGGACACTGAGGCGGAAAAGGCGATGAAGAGGAAAACCAGCAGCCCGTTATAGGAACTGTGGGTTTCGGTGATCGGCACGATCGACAGCCAGGCGATACCGGCCTGGGCAGGCAGGCGATCGCCAAGAAGCGCGAGCGCGACCGGCGCGAGCCCGTCCATGACGAGACCCGGCAGGATGCCGGCGAGAAGGCAGAGTGCTGCAAGCACAAGCATCGCGGCAAGCGAGAAGCGATCAACCTCGGTCGCGGTCGAGGCGATCGCCGTGCGTGGGCGCCCGAGGAAGGTCACGCCGAAAGCCTTGACGAAGCAGGTTGCGGCAAGCGCTGCCGAGAGCGCCAGCAGCCCGCCGATCGCCGGGACGATGATCTTCAATCCCCATTGCGGCAGATCGGGGCTCTGCAGGATCGCCTGGAAGGTCAGCCATTCCGAGGCGAAACCGTTGAAAGGCGGCAGCGCCGAGATCGCCACGCTGCCGACGAGGAAGGCGAAGCTGGTGACCGGCATGCGGTGGATCAGCCCGCCGAGTTTTTCCATGTCCCGCTCGCCGGTCGCGCTCAGCACGGCGCCGGCGCCGAAGAAGAGCAGGCTCTTGAAGAAGGAATGGTTGAGGACATGGAAGAGCGCCGCCGTGAAGGCGAGCGCCGCCGGGCCGCTCATGCCGTTTGCGGCGAAGGCGAGCGTGAGTCCGAGGCTGACGAAGATGATGCCGATGTTCTCGATCGTGCTGTAGGCGAGCAGCCGCTTGAGGTCCCGTTCCATCAGCGCGTGCAGGATGCCGAAGCTGGCCGTCGCGCCGCCGATCACAAGGACAAGGATACCCTGCCACGGCGTGGGCTGTCCGAGAAGATCGAACACCATGCGGATGAAGCCGTAGATGGCGACCTTGGTCATGACCCCGCTCATCAGCGCCGAGACATGGCTCGGCGCGGCCGGATGGGCAAGCGGCAGCCACACATGCAGCGGTACGAGGCCCGCCTTCGAGCCTGCGCCGAGAAGGAGAAGCACGAGCACGCTTCCCGCGACGAGCGGCGTATGCTCGGCGGCGCGGATCGCGGCGAAGGCATAATTGCCGTCCGCTCCCGCCAGCAGCCCGAAAGCGAGCAGCAGCGCGAGCGTGCCGAAGCTTGCCATCACGATATAGATATAGCCGGCCTTTCGGTTGGCCGCCTCGTGATGATGCGCCATCACCAGCGCCCAGGAGGCCAGCGACATGAACTCCCACGAGATGAGGAAGGTAAACGCGTCGGCCGCGAGGATCACGAGGTTCATGCCGGCGAGGAAGGCGGGAAAGAAAGGAAGCACCCGCTGCGGCGCCTGTTCATGGTGCCCGTAGCCGAGGCCATAGAGGCTCGCGAGCGCACCGCCGAGCCCCACGACCGAGAGAAAGAATGCCGAGAGTGCATCGAGCCGGAGATGCGACCCGAGCCAGGGAAGCCCGAGCGACAGCGCCGTCTCCGAGGCCGGCTTCCCTGCCGTCGCGCCGAGCAGTTGCGCGGCGGCAGTCGCAAGGACGACCGCGGAAATGCAAAGGGCGAGCGTGTAGACGAGGGTGGTTGCCCAGGGCTTCCGTCCCGTCGCCGCGCCGAGCACGGCTGTGCCCAGATAGGCGCCGACCGAGACGAGGACGACCTGGACGGGGGTCATGACTGGTCCCCCGCAGCTGGGGCGAGTGCGGCCTCTTCGGGCGTTCCACGGGACGGCGACATCTTCAGCCGCACGCCGCGGCCGCCCCCTTCGCTCGCCTCCCCGTCATCGATCAAGGCGATTCCGGCATCGTCGAGAGCGCGCAGGAGTCGCATCAGCGAGTCGACATTGCCGCGGATCACGTGTGGGCTTGCTTCCATGCGCTGGATGGTCGGGACGGACACACCGACGAGGCCGGCCAGTTGGCGCTGGTCAATTCCGAGAAGAGCCCTGGCGGCTCGCAATTGAGCGGAGGTAATCACGGTTCCGCCATCGCTTCTCATGTTTCAGCCTTGGTGTTTCATGTCTACTACCAATCTATTGATGTTTCAAACCATATTCCTCCGGCTCGACATTTTGCCGACCTTCGGCGTCATGCATCTTTGTCGGGTCGCAAAATCCCCGCGACCCGCGCCGCCTTATTCTTGCGTTTGGTCATGTCATGTCTTTCCGCCGCGCGCTGGAGGGGCAAGCTTGCCGGCACGGCCGGGGCTGACGCCTTCGCACATTTGGTCGCGAGAACGTGCAGTTGGTTTCCTCCTGTTTACGCGCGGGATGCCTGAACGCGGAGCGCTTCGTCCCCACACCAATGCTCGCCTGGGTTTTCCGATCGACGCAAGCGACGGGCCTGCCGGGAAAGGCAAGCCTAGTGGGCGAGAGGGAGAGTGGGGAAGGGGGTTTCCTGGCGGAGTGAGGTGTCCGGAGAGAGGCTCCGGGCAATCCGCCATGGAGAAAGCCAAATGGCAAAAGCTTCTGAAAAGATCACGCTCAATGCCGGGCGCGAAATCCCCTTCAACAAACTTGTCCTCAGTCAGCGGAATGTTCGCAAGACGAAGGCGGGGATATCCGTTGCGGATCTCGCAGAGGATATCGCCCGGCGCGGGCTTCTGACCAGTTTGAACGTTCGCGTCGAACATGACGCGCAAGGACGAGAAACCGGGTTCTATCGTATTCCGGCCGGCGGGCGCCGGTTCCGGGCGCTTGAACTCCTCGTCAGCCAGGGACGGCTTGCCAGAAGCGTCGCCGTTCCCTGCATCGTGAGCAAATCCACGACCGATGAGGTGGAGGACTCGCTTGCGGAAAACGTCCAGCGCCTCGATCTGCATCCGCTGGATCAGTTTCGGGCGATCGTGACGCTCTGGGAGGAGGGTCTCGGAGAAGAGGAAATCGCCGCGCGCTTCTTTATATCTGTCGCGACGGTGCGGCAAAGGCTGCGGCTTGCATCCGTCTCTCCGCGTCTTCTCGAGCGATATGCTGCCGACGAGATGACGCTCCAGCAGGTCATGGCGTTTTCGATCACCGATGACCACGCGCGCCAGGAGCAGGTCTGGGAGTTGATTTCGCGCCAGCCGTCGCGCGAACCCTACTACATTCGTCGGCTCCTGACCGAAACGACGGTGCGCGCAACGGACCGCCGCGCAGTCTATCTCGGCATCGAGGCCTACGAAGCTGCGGGCGGGATCGTCATGCACGATCTCTTCGATGACGATAACGGCGGATGGCTGGAGGACCCATCCTTGCTCGAGCAACTCGCAATCGAAAAGCTCAGGGCAAACGCCGACGTCCTGAAGGCCGACGAAGGCTGGAAATGGGTCGAGGCTGCATTTGATTTCCCCTACGGACACACTGCCGGACTCCGCCGATTCTATGGAGAGCGGGCCGAGCTCACCGACGACGAGCTTGCGCGCCGCCAAGAGGTTGAGGCGCAGTACAAGACGCTCGATGCCAGTTATGCAGAGGCGACCGAATACGACCCTGACCTCGAACAGCGGCTGGAGGAACTCGGCGATGAACTTGATCGCCTGAACAATCGCCCCTTTGTCTTCGATCGGCAGGAGGTCGCTCGCGGCGGCGCGTTCATCTCGCTTGGCGCCGACGGCAAGCCGAAAATCGAGCGCGGCTTCGTCCGTCCCGAAGATGAGCCGGTTGGGGATGGTGAAGGCGACGATGCAAGCGACCGCAGCGAAGAGGACGACGGCGACGGAGATGGTGCACCGTCCACGATGGATGGTGCCCACTCCGGCGCAGAGACGAACAAGGTGGATGGAGCCGACGAGGAAGATGGTGCCGCGCGTGGCCTTTCCGACCGTGTCGTCGAAGACCTGACGGCCGCGCGCACCCTGGCACTCAGAAACGCGCTCGCCAACGATCCGGCGATTGCCTTCGTCGCTGCCCTGCATGCCCTCGTGCTCAGGACGTTCTTCTCCCAGGGGTCCGCTTCCTGCCTCGAATTGACGTTCCAGAGCGCAAATCTCGGCCAGACGCCGGGCCTTTGCGACACCGCCTGGGCAAAGGAGATCGACCAGCGCCACGAGGCGTGGGGACACGATCTCCCACGGAATGCCGGCACGATCTGGGACTACCTGATCTCGCTCGACGAGGTCAGTCGACAGGCATTGTTCGCGCACTGCATTTCGTTGTCGCTCAACGCCGTCGTCCAGACATGGAACCGGCGGCCCGCCGCAATTGCACATGCAGAGCAGCTTGCCCGGTCCCTCGGCTTCGATATGGCCGAGGCAGGCTGGGAACCGACCGTCGACAACTACCTCGGCAGGATCACAAAAGCGCACATCCTGATGGCCGTTCGCGAGGCACGTGGAGAAAAGGCGGTCGAGCTGATCGACCACCTCAAGAAACCCGACATGGCACGCGAGGCCGAGCGGCTGTTGCGGGGGAGGAGATGGCTTCCGGAGCCGCTGCGCGCATCTGTTCCCGAAGTCCCGCCGCCGGAACCTACAGACTGCACCATTGCTGCCGATGCGAATGTCGGTGGCGACGGGAGCAGCGCGACGGGCGAGGACGCAGAAACAGGAGCGCCGCAGTCTCCGGTGCAGGAACCGGACGCCGGAGATCCTGCCTCCGGCCCCGTCGAGGATGAGGACGCATTGGTCTCGGCCACAGATTGACCCAATCCTTCAAGAAGGTCCGGCGCGAGCCGGGCCTTCACTCTACCCCGCAGGCTGCCATTTCCTCGGCAGCAACCGACCCAACAGCCCGGCCCTTCGCGCCGGGCGATCTTGTTTCAGGAGACAGCACATGAATACCACGATCTCCAGTTCAGTCCCTGCCTCGACTGCAGGTTTCAAGGTCGACATCTCGCGTGGCGAGCGTGTCGGACGCGTGTCGTCGGAGTGGTTCTCTCGCCCCGCCGACGAGCGCTATCTGTCGCTCGGCGCTCTCTACGACGCCGTGAAAATGCGATCCGACCGTGCCCAGACGCGTACCGTCGAAAGTGCGGCAATCCGGGTTGAGGCCAATCGCGCTGATGCCGACAGGATCGAGCTGATCGTCCCCGGCCAGAGACGGCCCCTTTTCCCGACCCACTGGAGCTATGGGCAGCTCTGCAGTCTCATTGGCGCACCGGCGACCTATATGCGCCAGCTTCCCGCGCCCCTTGCCGGCATCAACCTCCAGCACGGACTGCTCTCCCACCGGTCTGAGATGATGAAGACGCTGGAGACCGATGACGAACGTGTCGAACTCCGCGCCATCACGGGGCCGGAATACGGCAGGGTCTGGGATCATGAACTGGTGTCGGCGGTCATGCATATTGCTGGAAACGGAACCGGTGACACGATCTGGAAAGTGCCGGGAGTTCTCGACTGGTCAACGATGACCCACAATCCCTTCGTCGAAGTCAGTGAAGAGACCACCACGCTCTATGCCAGCGATCGCGACGTCTTTCTGTTCCTCGTTGACGACACCCACCCGATCGAAGCCGGCCGGCTGCCCAATGGCGAACCGGATCTCTATTTCCGCGGTTTCTACTGCTGGAACAGTGAAGTCGGTTCGAAGACACTGGGGATTGCGTCCTTCTACTTGCGGGCGGTGTGCGCCAATCGCAATCTCTGGGGAACGGAGAACTTCGAGGAAATCGTGATCCGTCATTCGAAGTTCGCCGGCCATCGCTTCGCCCGTGAGGCCGCGCCAGCATTGACGAGCTTCGCCAACTCCTCTCCGGCAAATTTCGTCGCGGGAATCAGGGCCGCGCGGGATCGTATCGTTGCCCGCACCGACGAGGACCGCGAGGGTTTCCTGCGCAAACGCGGCTTCTCCAAAGGCGACAGCGCAAGGATCATCGAGACGGTCTTGCAGGAGGAGGGGAGGCCGCCGGAATCCATCTTCGACTTCGTTCAGGGCATGACGGCGCTTGCCCGAAGAAGGACCCATCAGGACGCTCGTCTTGAACTGGAGGGAAAGGCAAGAAAGCTGCTCGAGCAAGCCTCGTGACAATCTTCCCGGCGCTCAACGATCCGTATCATTTCTCCCGTAACGAGGATCCGTGTCTGCCTCGTGTCGAGGGAGGTGCCGTGCAAGATACCACTCCGTCGCGCGGTCAATCCGCTCGGCGGGGCGCATCGGATCGATCTACCTCCGCGTGTCGTTTCTGGGGCGCGGCTATTGTGCCTTGCAGGACATTCCGGAATATAGTCGCCACACGCGGCCTGGAAGGCCCATCGAGAAGTTTGCCATATTCAATTGGCAGGCAAACGTCGGATGAATTGACGCGGTTGTTTAATCAGGGGTGGGTAACGATATAGCGCCAACCTAGGGTAGCGCTATAGTGTTGACATTATATAAAGGCAAAGCTATATCCAATGTCGTGGAATGTGGTATTTGATGAGGACTTCGCTAGGGAGTTCAGGGAGTTCAGGGAGTTCGACAAGGAGGTAAAGATCGAACTGCGAGCATTGGTCTTGCTTCTCGAGGATCGTGGACCTGAGCTTGGACGGCCACGCGCTGATACCCTTAATGGTTCGGACTACGCAAATATGTAGGAGCTTCGGTTTGATGCGGCTGACGGAGTTTGGAGGGCCGCATTTGCATTCGATCCGGAGAGAAAAGCCGTCATTCTTGTCGCCGGAGATAAGTCGGGTACGAATGAAAAGAAGTTTTGTAAGAAGCTGATCAATGCTGCTGATAAGCGCTACAAAGCGCATTTAGGAGAGTTGGAGAAGAAGGAGAAAGAGTGATGGCTAAATCAGCCAAAGACGTTTTTGCCGAAACGATGACTCCCGAGATGATCGAGGCGTCCGACCTGCGGGCTAAGGAATTGCTTGAGGAATATGACACGCTTCAAAAGCTGCGGAAAGCCCTCGACCTGACACAGGAGCATATCGGACGCAAGATGGGCAAGAAGCAGGTTTCGGTTGCGCAGATGGAGAAGCGCTCCGATTTTCTTCTTTCAACGCTTCGGGATTACGTGGAGGCTCTCGGTGGAGAGCTAGAGCTGGTCGTCAAGTTCAAGGACCATGCGCCTGTTCGTTTGGCGGGTATTGGCGAAAAGATTCTTTCGGAAGTTCCACGAAGACAGAGCCGCTCCCGCCGTATTGCCGCTTAACATATGGCCATAATGGCAGCGACAGTGGTCCGCTCCATTGTCTGCACGCCGCCGCTCCTGCACCGAGGTTGCATACGGGAATTGACCGTGAATAAGCGCTAAAGAACCGCGTCGCATGCAAACGGCGTTGTCGTCTTGTGGCGCGTTCCGCGGGAGTTGCGGCGGTTGCTAGTATCCAAGATTGCTCGTTTAATTCAATTCGATAGCCGTTTTCTATGATCTTTGCTACCTAACGCCCGACATCATTGATTTGGTGTCGTCATCGCATTTGCGGGACTGGGCACGGAGAGCTCGGGCGTAGGCGACGCGACGGCAGGTTCGTGGCCACTCGGTCAAGTCATATGGACTTTACGTGCGGTGCATATGGACAATAATTGCTTTGTTGGAGGTTGCGATGCAAGTTTCAGAGAAAACACGCGAGCCCGCTAACATCAACGCCGTTGCGCTGAAAGCCTACGCACGTGTTGTCGACCTCTGGCGCCTCAGCGTGAAGGAGGCAGCTGGTCTTGCAGACATGTCCGAGAGTACATGGAAGCGCGCCAGGAAGCCCGATTTCGCGGGAGAGTTGACGAAGGACCAACTCCTGCGTCTCAGTGCGGTGATAGGCATCTACAAGTCGCTCGAACTCTATTTTTCCGAGCCGCTCGCGCGCAGTTGGTTCTCGCGCCCGAATGCGGGGCCCTGTTCGGTGGCCGACGACCCGTGGACACCGCGATCGAGGGAGGGCTGCCGCAGATCCTGGCGGTTCGTACCTATCTCGATGCCGTGCGCGGTGGCGCATGAGGCGGAGCGAGATTCGCGACCGAGGTCTGATCCGCCTTTTCCTGCAACCTACCACAAGCTGCCCGCGCTTCGTGGCCTCGTGGACACTGACGACGAACTCACGGTTCTTGCGGAAGTCGAGGGGTTAACCAGTGGCCGTCTTCTCGCCGAACGGGGCAGAAACCCTCATCTCGACCCGCGCGAACTTGCCTGGCGGCGGCGGAGCCGTGATCTTGCCGTCTATGGAGATACGCACGTTAATGCTGCCTTCGTGTACACGCGCGCGGGCGGCAACCGCTTCAATTCCGACGAGCGTGGCGCCTGGTACTGCGCCTGGGATGTCTTGGTCAGCGTCAGCGAGGTGGCCTGGCATCGTACAAGGGAGCTTGGCTACGCAGGTTCATTCAATGACAGCGCCCGATACGTCGAATTGTTGGCGGACTTCATCGGTGAGTTCAATGACATCACCGACGAACCACGCCATCCAGCGCTGAACCCCGATCCTGAAATCGGCTATCCCGAAGGGCAGAGTCTTGCCCGGCATCTGCGGCGCGAAGGCTCGCGTGGCCTGATCTATCCGTCTGTCCGGGCGCCTCACCCTGGGGGGAATTGTCTTGTTTGCTTCGAGCCTCATGCCATCCAGAATGTCCGCCCGGGGGCGTCCTGGGATCTCGTCTGGGATGGAACCCCGGATTATTCAATCCTTGCCGTCGGTTGATCTCGCTTATGAAGGTCACTATCGGGAACATCCATCCTTCGGATGCGGAGTCCAATCAACCTGGCGATCCTGGATTCGGGCCGGTCGATTTGCCGGGGCTGGACTGATCAGCGCTGCACCTTGGCGGATTTAGCGGTTACGGCAATCGCGGCATTTCGCCGTCGGCGACGCGCCAGACCCACGACGCGATCTCGGGCCTTGCGCTGGTCATTTCCGCCACGATGCGCTCGTAATTCTCGTCCGCTGCCGCCGGAACGATGAACATTGCGACGGGGGCCGGTCGCAGGTCCGGTAAGGTGACGGACACAATCGGTCGATCGCGAGTAAGGTTGAAGCGCAGACCCTTGATGCTCTTTCGCCGCAGACCAGACAAGCGCTTCAGAAGCAACTGCTCGTGCGCGTTTTCAAACGGAATCCAGTTCTCGTTCACCACCATCACTGCAAGCTCTTCGACGGTCGCGACACCGCAGGCGGAAATCCCGAAGGTGGCGATCAGGATCAGGTGATCGTCTTCACTCGAGCGCCAGAGTTCGAGTTCGGGCTTGAACCTTGCGTTCAATCGCTGCCACGCAGCTTCCTCGATGATCAGCGGAAACGGAAGATGCCGTAACGTGGCGCGTTGACTGTCACGCCCTGGCTTGAATTCCTTGACCTCCGCAATTGTGATCATCAGCCTGCGCGGTCCCGTTCGGGACGCCTGTGCAGCGGCCAACGTGGCTGTCCGGCGCGTCGCGATGCCCGCCTTGTCGTCCGGGTGGAAAACCTCCGGAACGAACAGAAGCTCGCTGAGTTCCTTGCCCTGGACAGTCATCTGTGCGGCGGCACCCAGAAGACTCGCGCGGACACGACCCCAGCCGCGCTTGCCCGCCCAGGATGATCTCCACTCGGTCAGTTCCCCCACCTCCCAGAGATAGTGCAGCACTGCCCGCAAAGAGAGCTTCTTCGCCTCGTTTCGTATGGGCGCCTCTGCAGGCTCGATGGGCCGAGAAGGCGTCTTGCGCGATCCTCTCTTCGTGATCGGAAAATCCAGTTTCAAGCTCGCGCGCCCGTTTGCGCCGATCCTGATGGCGCCCCCGACCAGGGGTCCGAGACCCGACAGTTCGTAAGGCGGGTCATAGGACGGGCAGGACGGATCGTGGGCCCGCCCCGAAAGGGGCATGCGTTTGACGATATAATTCCCCTCTACCCGGGCGATGTACATCGGGATCGGCGGCTCCCGGCACAGGCAGTGCGGTCGAGCTTCCTGTTCGTAGGAACGCGACAGGAACGACTGGATCGCGTTCGATTCTCCATCGATGATCCTGCCGTCGATCAGAAATCGTCGCATGTCCTTCCCCCTGTTTTCTCCTCGCAGGTCGTGCTTAGGACCAGCGCGCTCCGGCGGGAGGCGTATGACCTTCCGCCATTATACTGCCTCTTATGAAGCAGTATAATACATTTGGAGGCGCGATAAAGGCTGGTGAAGGCCGCTGAAGGCTATGGGTTCGATTGAACGGCGACGAAATTACGCAAGGAGGGAGAGAGGGGCCGCGGTCTGGGCGGCCAGCCCGGTTTGGAGAGCGCCCGGCGGGCCGCTGACCAGTCGCTCCCGGCAAGGTTTGCCATGAACATGACCCCTCTCCAAGCGCGCGAGCAGGCGCCGTAACGTTCCCCCTACCTGGCCCCCGCAGTGGGAGCGATGCGCTGCGTCCTCCTGGCGCGTCACTCGTTCCGTTCTCTATGCCCATGCCGCCCGGCCCGACTGCGATGAACGCCGCCGCGCTTCTTACGAAGCTCCCAAGGTTTCGGGAGGCGCGCTGCATGTCGGACATGACCGGCCGGCCGTGATGGAGGTTCCCATGCTTTCAGCCTCGCAACTGGCGGACCGCCTTGCGAAAAATGTCGAGGCGGTTTGCCGCCATTATCTTTCGGCCGGTCGTCGTCTCGGCAATTATTGGCTCGTCGGGGACGTTGCCAACAATAGCGGCCGCTCACTCTATGTTCACCTGGCTGGCCAACGTGCGGGTCGCTGGACGGATTGCGCGACCGGACAGCACGGTGATCTGCTCGATCTCGTGCGAGAGACCTGCGGCCTCGCCAGTTTCCGCGACGTCGCCGACGAGGCCCGACGCTTCCTCAGCCTTCCGCCCCCGCCCTTGGTCGACGCCGATCGGCTGCCCTCCCGCGGGAGTAACGTGAACGATCACGCGTCGGCCGCGGCATTTGCGGTCGATCGCGCCAGGCGCTTGTTCCGGATGACACAGCCGCTGGCCGGCACAGTTGCAGACGGTTACCTGCGCGGACGCGCGATCCAGCACGGGGCTTTACACCCGGCCCTGCGCTTTCATCCTTGCTGCTACTACCGGGATTTCGCGACGGGCGTGACGAGCAGCTATCCGGCCATGATCGCCGCGGTGACCGATGATGCCGGCGCGATCACCGGCGTTCATCGCACCTATCTCGACAGCGCGGCGCGCAATCCGCGCAGCATCGGCAAGGCCAGGGTCGACACGCCGCGCCGAGCGCTCGGCAGGCTTCTTGGCAATGCGGTGCGCTTCCACTTCCCCGTCCAAGGTTTCGTTCCGGTGATGGTCGCCGGTGAGGGCATCGAGAGCATCCTGTCGCTTTCGGAGGTGATGCCCGCCATGCCGATGGTTGCCGCACTGAGCGCCAACCACCTTGCCGCGTTCCGGCTCCCAATTGGATGTATCCGCCTCTACATCGCCACCGACGCGGATGCGGCCGGCCGCCATGGCGTCGAGGGCTTGAGCCGCCGGGCGCAGGCACTCCGAATCCTGCCGCTCGTACTTGCTCCGGAACTCGGTGATTTCAACGAGGACCTGCGTCGGCTCGGTCCCGACCGTCTCATGGCCAGCTTGCGATCGCAACTCGCGCCTGACGACGCCCGGGCGTTCCTACTGTCATGAAGCCACCCCTGTCGGTGCGGGCAGATCCGGCGTGGCGGGGAGGCCGGGTCGGATGGTCGGCGTTTCTGCGGCGCGCCCGCGTGCCTGCCGAGGACGACCCTTACCATACGGCCGTCGGGCCTTCAGCGGGTCAGGCGGGTTTCTTCCCCGCGCCGTTGGCGCATCGGCTGTTCCGAAAACCGGTGCCCGGTTTTCGGGCCGATCGGCGCCGGCGCTCCTCGCGCGACAAGAAACCCTTCTTCCGCCGCCCGGCGCTTCGCTGGGCCGCGGCGCTCAAGCGCCGCGGTTCCGGCCCGCCGCCGCATGGACAGGGGTCGCCGCCAGGCCGCGAGAGGCGCGGCCACAACCGACGGAGACCATCATGGACCTGACCCTTCCCGCCGACGACGCCTTTGAACCCCACCACACCTCATCTCCGACCGACCGCTTCATCTACGAGATGCAGATCTACGGGCATCGTCCTTTCCAGGACGAACCGGACCCAAGGCCATTGCCCGAAGAGCCGATCGTCCAGACGGCGCTGAACGCGGTCTTCGACGCCCTCACCGAGATGCTCGGCGACACGCGTCTGGAGCCCGATCTCGAGGACGTGCTCTGGTCGACCGTCAATCTCTTCCATCGCTCCGGCGAGCGCATCCAGCGCGAGCTTCAGCGCAACGAGGATGCACAGCGAAGCGGACAGAGCGAGCAGGACGGTTCGGAGGTGAAGAGCGTCGAGCTTGAGCGTCTCATCGCCGAGGGCATAACCCTTTTGGAGCGTCGCAACGCCTTCGAGTTCATGCGTGACTATGCCGGCGATCTCTTCGAAGCCCAAACAGGATCTGCTTGGCGGCCACGCACCGGATCGAAGGTCAGTCACGCCAACATGACTGCGGCGCTGATCGACAGCCGCGACTTTCTCTCCGCCCGCCGCCGTGCCGAGACCGAGGTGCTGATCCCCGGCGGCACGAAGATCGCCTTCGGCGGCGGCATCGACTACAACGATCACGAACGGATCTGGGCGAAGCTCGACCAGGCTCTTGCCAAATATCCCGACATGGTGCTGCTGCATGGCGGCTCAGCGAAGGGAGCCGAACGCATCGCCGCCTGCTGGGCCGAGGCCCGCAAGGTGACGCAGATCGCCTTCAAACCGAACTGGACGAAGCACGCCAAGGCAGCACCCTTCCGGCGCAACGACGAGATGCTTTCGGTCATGCCCGCCGGTGTCGTTATCTTTCCCGGCTCCGGCATCACCGGCAATCTTGCCGATAAGGCGCGTCGGCTCGGCATCCCGGTCTGGCAGGTCGCAGGAGACGGCGCGTGAGCGCCATTTCTTCCGCGTAAGGAAGTGCGGGATGATTGTGCGTTCGCGTCTAGATCGCTTCGACGCAACGTGCATTTGTTCACGCAGTCGGTGGGTGCAGTCTCGTGTCGAGCGCAAAAGCCTCCTGAAATTTCAGAGCATAGGCGCCAGTCCCGCTGCCCGGCAGAAAGATCAGGTTCCAGCTATGCGACGACACGGCATTCGGGATCGCGACGAAACGGTGACGTTGAAGCAGACCGTCTCCGAATGCTTGCTGTCCCGCACCAGGAATGCCCGGGCGGAGCCAATTGGGGTTGGGTAGGCTTGCCGGGTCGACGACATGGACATCGCCGGCGTCGGCAATGACAGCCGCTGTCATTATATGCGCAACCGTGTCGAGAGCCCGAAACCCCTTGTGGACCGCGACCTCGAGGATCGCAGTGGCGGGATCGAGCGAGCAGTAGACCGCGCGAACACCCTTGCTGTTCCAGCGGCCGCCCACGCGATAGGCGCCTTCGCCGCTATCCCATGTCGGCGCGTGGACGGCTTGATCGAGCCGCCAGGCGACCAACTCGGTCCCGCCGAGACCGATAGGTAAAAGGCTCATGCATAGACGCCGTATTCGAGACGGTCGAGATGATCCTCAACCAGTTCCACGCCAACGGGCGTCCCAAGAAGATCGATCGGACGGCGCTGGTCGAGCCCGATCGCAGGCCGCTCCAGCCATTGCTCTGCCTCTGCCTGCGATCCGAAAATATCCGTTGCCTTTGCGAGAATCTCGGCGAATTTCCACGCCCGGCCGCTCTGTTCCTGACTGAGCGGCTTGGAGGGCGTGTCCTTCCGCCGCTGCCAGGTGCGCAGGCTCATGCCCACCGCCTTTTCGAGCGAGTCCGTCTTGCCGATGATGAGCAGATGTCCGACAAGGTGATCCAGCGCCGAGGACGGCAGGCCGCGCAAAAGCAACTCATGCGCATCGAGGGGGCTCGTCAGGCTGCGCGCAAGCACGCGCACACCACCGAGCAACGCAGCTACCTTCTGCAGTTCGCTGGTCGTCGCTTCAGGAGCAATTTTCTCTGCAGCAATAGCCATCGGTCAACTCCACGTCATTTGTCGTTCTATATATGACAGTTGACGCCATCAATCTCAAGGTGGCGTGTTGCTGCCGCACGGTTATACGGTACACGTTTGGCAGCTTCGACTTGACGTGTTTCGGTTGACATTGTTCACATGCGGCATGTTCAAAACCATCAATGCCGTACAGATTCACGTTGCACTCGACGAGATCGAGCCGGAGGTCTGGCGTCGACTGGTTTTGCCGGTGCACTGGAATCTCGAGCAAGTGCATCTTGCCATTCAGGCGGCCTTCAACTGGTGGAACTATCACCTGCATGAGTTTCGGATCGGCGGCTTGCGCTTCGGCGACGTGGAGCTGTTGACCGAAGATGCCTTCGACGACGATCCTCGTGTCTTCGATTTTCGGGAGGTTCGCCTTCGCGACTTCAAGCACGGAGCGATTTTCAACTACCTCTATGACTTCGGCGATAGCTGGCGCCACTCTGTCGCGATCGAGGAATTCAGGGCTCTCGAGGTCGCTCCTAGGCACGGGGTTTGCATCGACGGCGAGCGTGCCCGGCCGCCCGAAGATGTCGGCGGCGTGCTCGGCTACAAGCGCTTCCTGGAAACCATGTCGGACAGAGAGGACCCCGAACACGCGGAAACCAAACGGTGGTGTGGCGGGCATTTCGATCCCGAGTGGTTCGATCTCGCTGTCGTGGACAAGGACGTGCGCAACGCATTGCGCCCGAAAGTGAAGCGCCGGCTGTATCAGCCAAAGCCGAAGCGCAGCGAACCGAAAACGGCGTAGATCAGTGCAACTCCACCGCGCCCCATTTTTTACTCCGCCGTTAGCATTCAGCCTTGACGGTCAATGACGATGTCGTGGATTCCCCTGCACGGCCGCGAACCTGCCGGCTTAAAGCGACCAGTCTTCCACATGCAGGTTGTCAACCCTGTTGAATTCGCCGACATTGTTGGTGACGAGCGTCAGTCCGCGGGCCTTCGCCTGCCCCGCGATCAGCATGTCATAGGGGCCGATGGGCGTCCCCTTCGCGGCAAGGGCCGCCCGGATTTCGCCTGCGACAAAGGCATCGTTCTGGTCAAACTCAAGGATCGGAAAATCTGCCATAAACAAGCGCAAGGTTTCCAGGTTGTGCTGGACCTTCGCGCTTTTCTGCGCTCCGAAATAGAGTTCATACGCGACGACCGACGGCAGGCCGATACTGCCCTGAGGGCTGTGGAGTACACGGCTGACCAAGGCATTCGACTTGCGGCCGATCAAGGCAATGACGGCGTTGGTGTCGAGTAGATGCGAGATCACTGAAACACCGCGTCAAGCTCCGGTCGATCCTGCTGTTCCGGCTGCTCGCGCCCGCTCTCCATGAAGTCTTCACTCATGCCGCGGGCCAGCGCTGCTTTCAGCGACGACCACGGCTCGCCCGCCTCGACATGGGGACGGAGAATGAGCGCATCGCCCTCCTGCGTGATCTCCACGCGCTCGACGTTGAAGCGGAATTCCTTCGGCAGGCGGACGGCCTGCGAGTTTCCGGACTGGAATACGCGTGCAAGATGGGGCATGGTCGCCTCCTTTCTGTATCTACAAAGATGTATATACGGCTCTTCGGCCGTCAGTTCAAGTAGGACAGGTCACTTGATCGCATCGGCGATCCGCCGGATCGGGCTCTGTTTCGCTGGCAAGCTAGCTCCATGAAGTCTGCGAGTAGTCTTCGCGCCTGACGACGTAACGATCCCTTGCGTTGCCCCCGGTCGCTGACCTGCCTGATCGTCGACCTGCCTATCGCCGACGCCGTCACGCTTCTGGGCCGTTGCAACGCCTTCGAGCCCAGAGCTCTACTCTTCGAGGTTCCTGCACGGCGGGAAAATCTGGATAATGCCGAAGATCAACAGAGGAGTGGGCAATGCGGCAGTTTACAACACGCGACCTGAGCAAGCACATTGGTGATGTCACCGCCGCCGGCCGCGAGTCCGCTGTGCTCACCCGGCATGGGAAATCCCGGTTCGTGCTGATGAGCTACGAGCATTACGAGAGGATGCGAGCCGGTGGAGACCCTCGACGCGGCCATCGTGTCTCCGAGATGTCGGAAGAGCACAAGGAACTCTTCGCCGCGGCGATCGACCGGCTGGCAAACGGCGAAGGGTGTGACGCCGACCCGTGAGCTCCTGCCCGCGCAATTCACCGACGTCAAGCGATGCCAGCCCCGGTTGCTCAGGAGTGACGGATCGGAGCAGGCGGGCGTCTGTCGAGGTGACAGCGGTCGTGTCGAGACCGGACGGCGAGCGGAATCGTTGAAGATCGCCTGGTCGACATCGGCGGGGGCAGCTTCGCGAGATGTTGCGGCGCCGTTTGCTGGCGATATGGTCATGGCGGTCGTCTCAACGTGCACCCGAGAGATGTGGCGACAGTCGACGCTCCCTTCTGACTGCGGTTGGTCGAGAAGGGCGAGGGGAACATCGCGCGGGCCAGTGTGTCCGCAATGGAAGGTGCTGGCAGTCTCTTGCAGTGTAGGACCGGGCGGCCTGAATGGTTTGTCGCCGGCTTCGGTTGCACGAGACCATTCCCGTTTCTATGTCGCCCTTTAGCCGACCGCCTGCTTTTGCGGTCAACCCCTGAAGGGGTACGTCTCGGCGAAAATTCTGCAAAATTCGATTTGGGTTCTCTTATGCGGCCGCCTGGCGCTTTCATCCCGCAAGCGGGATGAAAGCGCGCCCGCCTTTTTGGCGGAAAATAGAATTTTGCAGAATTTTCGCCGAGATGACCGCAGCAGATCGGCCGTCTCTTCGCGCGTCATCGGGAATGGTCCCGAGCAAACGAAGGAGACAATACCATGGCCACCACGATCGCAACCCTGACGCAGAAGACCGACGGCACCCTCGAAGGCGTCTTCGCCACCATCCGGGTCAACGCCCCAATCGCCATCGTCCCGAACGCCGCAAAGGCAAGCGAAGAAGCGCCCGACTACCGCGTCATCCACCGCAAGACCGGCTTCGAGATCGGCGCAGCGTGGAACCGCATCGCCCGACAGACCGGCGAGGAATACCTCTCGGTCAAGCTGGAGGCTCCGGAGATCGGCGTCATCTTCGGTAACGTCGCTCCCGCACCCGGCGGTGACCCGAACCGCAAGGTGATCCTCTGGAACAACCCGAACTGAGCCGAAAGCAGCCGGCCCCGAGAAATCGGGGCCGGCCTCGTCGCTTCTACAATCATCCGATGTTGTCGCCACCGGGTCGTCGCCCTTCCCCGGCGATCGCCAACGTCGTCTGCGGGCCGCCCGGGCTTCCCAAGTTCCGCGCCGGGAATCACGGAGATCTGACCGCCCGTGCTTTCTGTCAGGACAGGTGTGAGGCCTCACCGCGTGGGGGTGACGAAGCGGCTGGTCTTTGCCGCTTGCTTCATGTCTTTCCGACGGAAATACATCGCTCGGCCGCAGCGGATGGGACTGTGCCCCTGCACGATGATAATCTGTTCGTCCTTGCGCATCGCCTGGGTGATCTCATGCGGCATGATCAACGGTCGGCGTTGGAAGCTCACGCTCTCGGACTTGCGCGATGTGCTCCCCTTTGTAGCCCAGCCGATGCTGCGCGAGCTTCCCTTCACCTCCATCGTCATCTCGCCGCACAGCGCCGAAACATGGCGGGCGGTGTCGAGTGACTTGATCGCGGCATAGGACGCGAAGGCGCAACCCTCGATCCATGACGTCGCGCCGTCCTTTCCGAAATGGCGTTCCAACTGCGCCACCGATTGGTACATCAGCATCATCGTGATGCCGTATTTTCGACCACGGTCGCGCGCTTCTTCGAGCAGGCGCATGTAGCCAAGGAGATCTGCTTCATCGAGCATGAAGAGAGCCCGGCGCTCGAAAACGCCGTCCGCCTGCACCATGGTGTTGATCAGGGAGCCGACGATGACGCGCGCGATTCCGGGATAGGAACGAAGGATCGAGGCAGGTATGTTGAGGAAGACGTCCTTTGTGCCGCTGGCGATCTCGTGGGTCTTGAAGGCATTGCCGCATACGAGCGCGGCATAGGCGTCCAGCGACAGCCATTGGGTATCCTTCGATGCAGTCGAATAGACACCACTGAACGTCTGTTCGGTCATGTTGGTGAAGACGCCCAAGGTTTCCCGGATGAACGCCGAGGCGGAGTGCTCCTGTATGTCTCGCAGCCTTGCCAGGACAGAGGGTTCCGGCTCGGATACGATTTGGCGCAGACTGCGCAGTGTTCGCTGGCCCGAATATTCGGGTGAGAGCATGACGTGTGCCAGCAGACCGGTGAGGAGATTATGTGCCTGGTTCTGGAAATAGGAGGCGGTCGAACTTTCCAGCCGCGCGCTTTCAGAAAGCAGCATATGCGCGATGGCGATGATGTCCTCTTCCTTGTGCCTTGACGTTTCAATTCCATCGAGAACGTCGAAGCCCATGATCGGGTTCGTCGGATCGAGCACCATCACATCCCGCCCGAGCAGCCGGCTGCGGTGCTCGATGACCATCGGCGCGACTTCCGCAGATGGGTCCAGGCAAATCAGCGGTCCCGTATATCGCAGGGCGGTCGGCACGACGTTGCTGGTGGTCTTGTATCCTCCCGAGCCGGCGAAAAAGAGCATGTGCGTCGAGTCGAAGTCCTGTTTGAACGTCAGCAACGGGACCTTGCCGCCGCGGCCCCACGTGGCGGGATCGCCCGGGTTGAAGGGCAGTTTGTGGACGTTGTCTTTGTCGACGCGATAACATTCGCCCACGACGATTTCACCATCTGGCGGGAAAAGGCGTCCGGCCGCCGGCATCGGCAGCCAGTCCGCGTCTCCGAACGCCCCGCGCCTCGCTCGCTTTACCGGTTCCCGCACGACCGTGGACATGCGTGCGGCGATGCCGACCGATATGAAGCCGCCGATCGCACCGATCACGGCGGCCATGTCGAGAAATGAGAGCGCCCGATCCCATGAGACCTCGCCGCTCTCCACGTAGGGCGAGAGTCTGCCGAATTCTCGCAGCCCATAGGATCCTGCCACCGTGAGGAAGCAAACCAGACTGGTCATTGCGACAGACTTCCGCCTGTGCATGGGCAGGATCGATACGCCCACAAGGCCAGCGAGCGGTCCGAGCAAGAGAGGCGGCAAGGGCGAGGCCCGCAGGAACCAGGACTGCGTCTGTCCGGGCAGGTCGACCGCGAGCCGCGACCAGTGCCACCCGACGACATAGACGGCCACACCCGTCACGGCAACGGGTAGCAGGATGACCAAACGTCTCCCTGTCTCCGCGATCATTCGGTCGCCTCCCCGATCGGCGACGGTGCTACCGACGGCTCCGCCCCGAACGCTTCCTCACCGGCCTTGCGCAGGCGCTGACGTTCCGGTGAATCAGGACCGAGCCTCGCCAATTCCATGAGGCCGCCGAGCAGGAATGCCCTGTCGGCTCGGGCCAGACCCGCCTTGACCACGATACTGCCAAGCAGCAATCGCTCCCGTGCGTCGGTCTTCCGATCAACGGTCATGAGGAGCCTCCGCCGGCGCTCCAGCCTCGCCACTTGACGAGCGATGCGACGAAGTGTTTGCGGCGACGTTCGCCCTCCTTTCCTGTTTGCGAAATCGCGTCGCGATCTCGTCCACGATCCGATCGACCTCTGCGTCGGCGATCTCAATTTCTGCGAGCCCCGACCTGATCGCCGCACGAGCAAACCGCTCTGCTGATTTAACTATCAGAAATTTTCGCTTCTCTCGGAGCCGCTCGATCTGTGTGTCGAGATCCGAGATCGATGATTTCGGCCTCATTTCCGTGCCCTCCATGACTTCGACAGGATCGATCGCTTCAATTATACTACCTAGAATAAGCTAGTAAAATGAAATAGTCTAGGCCAGCCAACGAATGGCACGCGACGCTTTCGAGGAGGCCATCTGGCAGAAGGCCGGACCGGAACAATGGGTTCGGTCCGGCGAGGGCGCAATATACGTCGCTGGCGCGACGTGCTCGAAGCGATCTGGAGACGGTCTTGGCGATCATGTTCGTCAGAGCGCAGGTGATCAGCCGGGGAGCGGGACGCAGCGTCGTCTCGGCCGCCGCCTATCGCCACCGCGCCCGCATGACGGCCGCGCTGACCGGAGAGGCATTCAGCTATCGCGGCGGGTCCCGCGAACTGGCGCATGAGGAGTTGGCACTGCCGGATCAGGCGCCGCAGTGGATCAAATCGCTTATCGACGGAAGACCCGTGGCAAGAGCAAGCGAGGCCTTCTGGAATGCGGTCGATGCCTTCGAGGCGCGGGCGGATGCGCAGCTAGCCCGTGAGGTGATCATTGCTCTGCCAGAGGAACTGACGCGGAGCGAAAACATCGCACTCGTCCGTGACTTTGTCCGTCACGCCCTCACATCGAAAGGCATGGTGGCCGACTGGGTCTATCACGACAAGGACGGCAATCCGCACATCCATCTGATGACGAACTTGCGGCCCCTGACGGAGGCAGGCTTCGGCCCGAAGAAGGTTCCTGTGCTTGGCGAGAACGGCGAGCCGTTGCGCGTCGTCACGCCGGACAGACCAAGCGGGAAGATCGTCTACAGGCTCTGGGCTGGCGATAAGGAAAGCATGAAGGAATGGAAGATCGCGTGGGCGGAAACCGCCAACCGTCATCTGGCGCTTGCCGGCCATGACATCCGTCTTGATGGTCGATCCTATGCCGAACAGGGCCTGGGGGGGATTGCCCAAAGACACCTCGGGCCGGAGAAGGCGGCGCTCGCGCGCAGGGGCACGGAGATGTACTTCGCGCCCGCCGACCTGGCACACCGGCAGGCGATGTCCGATCGGCTTATGGCCGATCCCGAGCTTCTCCTCAGACAGCTCGCAAATGAACGTTCCACCTTTAGCGAGAGGGACATCGCCAGGGCGCTTCATCGCTATGTTGACGATCCGGTGGAATTCGCAAACATCCGCGCGAAGCTTATGAGCTCTGAAAGCCTGCTTCTGCTGAGGCCTCAGGGGCTTACCGCCGAAACGGGTCAGGTGACGGAACCGGCGATCTTCACGACGCGCGAAATCCTGCGCACCGAATATGACATGGCACGGTCGGCGCGCGTTCTGTCGAAGCGCGGTGGCTTTGCGATCTCGGTCGATAGGGTCGCCGCCGCGATTACACAGATGGAGCAGGATCCACAAAAGCCCCTCCGTTTCGATCCAGAGCAGGTTGATGCCATCCGTCACGTGACCGGTGACCATGCCATTGCGGCAGTCGTCGGTCTTGCGGGCGCAGGAAAGTCGACCCTGCTTTCGGCCGCGCGCATCGCCTGGGAAAGCGATAACCGTCGGGTGATCGGCGCCGCACTTGCCGGCAAGGCGGCCGAAGGGCTGGCGGACGGTTCCGGGATCAGATCGCGTACGCTGGCGTCCTGGGAACTGGCCTGGGCCGCCGGCCGGGAACACCTCAAACGCGGTGACGTCCTGGTGATTGACGAGGCCGGCATGGTCTCCTCGCAACAGATGTCACGCGTCCTTGACCTCGTCGCGAAGGCAGGCGCAAAGGTCGTGCTCGTCGGCGACGCCATGCAGTTGCAGCCGATCCAGGCGGGCGCCGCATTCAGGGCAGTGACTGAACGGATCGGATTTGCAGAACTGTCCGGTGTGCGCCGCCAGCGCGATTCCTGGGCTCGTCACGCATCGCGGCTGTTTGCGCGCGGCAGGGTCGAGGAGGGCCTTGATGCCTATGCCCAACAAGGCCGCATAATCGAGTCCGAAACCCGCCTCGATGTCATCGAGCGCCTTGTTGCCGACTGGGCCGAAGCCCGCAGCGATCTCATCAGGAAGTCCGCCGCGATTGAACATCCAGGCCGCGCGCGCGGTGACGAACTGCTCGTCCTTGCCCACACCAACGATGATGTTTGCAAGCTCAACGAGGCCTTGCGCGGCGTCATGATCGGCGAGGGCGCGTTGACCGGCGCGCGCCAGTTCCAGACGGCGCGCGGGCTTCGCGAATTCGCTGCCGGCGACCGCATCATCTTCCTCGAAAACGCACGTTTCGTCGAGCCGCGGGTGAAATCACTCGGTCCCCAATACGTCAGGAACGGCATGCTCGGTACGGTCGTTTCAACCGGCGACAATCGACGCGATCCGCTTCTGACGGTGCGCCTCGACAATGGCCATGACCTCGTCATCAGCGAGGACAGCTACCGTAACGTCGATCACGGTTATGCCGCGACCATCCATAAGTCCCAAGGGTCGACGGTGGAGCGGACCTTCGTGCTCGCGACCGGCATGATGGATCAGCATCTGACCTATGTGGCGATGACACGCCATCGCGACCGCGCCGATCTCTACGCCGCGAAGGAAGATTTTGAACCGAAGTGGGAATGGGAACGCAAGCACCGCGTCGACCATGCCGCCGGTGTCACCGGCGAGCTTGTGGCGGCCGGGCGAACCAGGTTCCGCTCCACTGAGGAGGACGGGCAAGAGAGCCCCTATGCAGACGTGAAGACGGACGACGGGATCGTCCATCGGCTTTGGGGCGTGAGCCTGCCGAAGGCGCTCGAGGAGGGTGGCATCTCCAAAGGCGACACGGTCACGCTGCACAAGGACGGCGTGGAGCGGGTCAAGGTCAAGGTTCCCGTTACCGACGAGAAATCCGGGAAAAGACGCTTCGAGGAAAGGGAGGTCGACCGAAACGTATGGACCGCAAGGCAGATAGAAACTGCCGATAGACGCCGGGAAAGGATTGAGCGAGAAGGCCGACGACCGGAGTTGTTCAGGCAACTTGTCGAGCGCCTCGGTCGATCCGGGGCGAAGACGACGACCCTCGATTTTGAAAGCGAGGAGGGTTATCAGGCGCACGCCCGCGATTTCGCACGGCGGCGAGGGATCGAACTGCTCGCTGCGGCCGCGGCCGGCATGGACGAAGGCGTTTCTCGGCGGCTGGCGTGGATTGCGGAGAAGCGGGAGCGGGTGGTGAAGCTCTGGGAGCGGGCGAGCGTCGCGCTTGACCTTGCGATCGAACGCGAACGACGTATCTCGTACGTCGACGAGGAGCGGAGCGCACCCCTTTCGGCCGGAACCCCGCCGGGTGTCAAATATCTGCTCCCGCCCGCGACGATTTTCTCCCGCAGTATCGAGGAGGATGCTCGCCTTGCACAGCTGTCCTCGGAAGCGTGGCAGAATCGCCAGGCGATCTTACGACCGGTTCTCGCCCGAATCTATCGCGACCCGGATCGCGCGATGTCGACGCTGAACGCGCTCGCATCGGATACCAGGATCGAGCCGCGCAAGCTTGCCGATGATCTCCGGTCTGCACCAGGTCGACTCGGCCGTTTGCGCGGATCCGACCTGATCATCGATGGTCGTGCAGCCCGCGACGAGCGCAAAGCCGCCGTGGCCGCCGTGTCGGCGATGTTGCCGTTGGCGCGTGCGCATGCGGTCGAGTTTCGCAGACAGGCAGGAGGCTTTGCCACCCGCGAGCAGCAGCGGCGTGCACACATGGCTTTGTCGGTCCCCGCGCTCTCGAGACAGGCAATGGCGCGTCTTGTCGAAATCGAGGCGATCCGCGAACACGGTGGGAACGATGCCTACAGGGCGGCCTTTGCCTATGCCGCCGAGGATCGCCCGCTGGTCCGGGAGGTCAAAGCCGCCGACGAGGCGTTGACCGCGCGCTTCGGCTTTAGCGCATTCACCGAACAGGCGCATGCAGTTGCCGAACGCAACATGCTCGAACGGATGCCTGAGGATCTTCGTCCCGAGCGCCGGGAGGCGCTTGTCCGCCTCTTTCGCGCCATCAGGCGCTTTGCCGATGAACAGCAGCTGGCCGAGAGGCACGACCGGTCGAAGATCGTTGCCGGCGCGAGCATCGCGGCCACTGGCGGGCCTGCCAACGTGCTTCCGATCCTCGCTGCCGTGACGGAGTTCAAAACCACGATCGCAGATGAGGCGAGGGAACGCGCACTCGCCTCAGTGTCCTACCGGGACAACCGGGCCGCACTCACCGAGACGGCCAGGCGTATATGGCGCGATCCCGCAGGCGCCGTCGACAAGATCGAGGCCTTGATTGTGAAGGGCTTTGCAGGTGACAGGATCGCCGCAGCCGTGGCCAACGACCCGTCTGCCTATGGTGCATTGCGCGGCTCGGGGCGCGTGATGAACCGGATGCTTGCCTCCGGTGCAGAACGGAAGGCGGCACAGCGTTCCGTCCCACAAGCGAGCGTCCGTCTGCGCGCGCTCGTGTCGGCTTACGTCAGTGCCTTCGACGCGGAGCACCGGGCGGTCACGGAGGAACGACGCCGCATGGCCGTCGCCGTTCCCGGATTGTCGCAATCGGCCGAAGAAGCCTTGCGGACCCTTGCGAGACGAACAAAGGACAAGGCCATCATGCCCCGCGCGTCCTCAGCGTTCCTCGATCCCCTGGTACGACGCGAGTTGGCGTCCGTCAGTCGGGCACTCGACGAGCGGTTCGGCAAAGGTGCGCTTCTGTGGGGCGAAAGGGAGATCATCAATCGGGTGCCGCCGGCGCAACGTCGGGCTCTTGAGGCGTTGCTCGAAGAACTCAAAGCCTTGCAGCAGATCGCGCGGCTGGAAGGCCTTGAGAACGTTCCCGATCGTACCGCTCGGCCAAACAGAGGGTATGACATCGTGAGATGATCGGGCTGCAGGCAGTCTTCTCGGGCCGCAAGGTCCCTGTTCTTGCGCGTCGTTGATTAAGGTCCCCCCGCCTTCGGCCGACGCGATAGTACTTTGGGGTTATGTTCGATCCAGCGTCGCTCGTTCATCCTCTTCAAAATCAAGATATGTGGGTGGAGGCCTGCGGAACAGCGGTTGGATTTGCCTTCCGCGGGTGCCGAGAAGATCAACAACAACTCCCTGGGAGGTGGAACATGAATGACGCGATTAAACTCGACCGCGCACTGGGACTGTGGTCCGTCGTGCTCTTCGGTCTTGCCTATATGACGCCGATGATCGTCTTCGGCACGTTCGGAGCACTTGCGGCTGCGAGCGAGGGCACAACGGCGATGGCTTATCTGGTTGCTGCCGCAGCCATTCTTCTGACGGCTATCAGCTATGGCGTGATGGCGCGCGTCTATCCCGTCGCCGGATCCGCCTACACCTACGCACGCAAGTCCATCAGCCCGAGCGTCGGCTTCCTCGTCGGATGGGCGGTGTTGCTCGACTACTTCTTTCTGCCAATGGTCATCTGGCTGATCGGTGCGGCTTACCTGACTTCAGCCTTCCCCTCTGTCCCCGCCTATGTCTGGATTGTCGGCTTCATCATGCTGACCACAATCGTCAACGTTGTCGGCATCGCCTTTGCAAACCGCGTAAATCTCGTTCTCATGCTGGTGCAGCTTGCGGTGCTCGTCGCCTTCGTGGTCCTCGCGGGGCGCTACGTTATCGCGAGCAGTGGCCCCGGTGGCCTCGTCTCGGCAACGCCGTTCTTCAAGGCAGACGTTCCCTTCTCGGCCTCGATTGCGGGCGCTGCAATTGCCGCGTACTCCTTCCTCGGTTTCGACGCGGTCTCAACCCTGACAGAAGAGACCAAGGATGCGAAGCGTACCATGCCGCGAGCGATCCTCATTACGGCGCTTGGCGGCGGCCTGATCTTTGTCACTGCGGCTTATTTTACCCAGCTTGCACATCCCGGCATGGATCTCGTTTCGGTTGACGCAGCCGCGAGCGAAATCGCCCGGACGATTGGAGGCGACCTCTTCGTGACCATCTTTCTCGCAACCCTGGTCGTTGCGCAGTTCACCTCCGGGCTCGCCGCTCAGGCGGCCGTCGGTCGCCTGCTCTTTGCCATGGGGCGCGACGGTGTCCTGCCGGGCCCGCTGTTCGGGCGCCTGCACAGGAAGTGGCACACGCCGGTCGTGAACCTTGTCCTTGTCGGCGTCGTCGGCCTGCTGGCGCTGACCATGGACGTCACCACCTCCACCTCCTTCATCAATTTCGGCGCATTCCTTGCCTTCACGGCCGTCAATGTTTCGGTCATCGCGCTGTTCATGAAGGGTGATGCACAGGTGAAGTCGCTCGGCGCCTTGATCGGTCTCGTCATCCCGGCAGTGGCTGCGGTCTGCGACCTCTTCCTGCTCTGGAACCTCGACGGGCACGCAAAGCTCCTGGGACTGGTCTGGTTGATGATCGGCTTAGGCTATCTGATCTATCTCACCCGCTTCTTCCAGGCAGCTCCTCCCGAAATGAGCTTTGCGGAGTGATCGACCCAGAGCACCGGCCCGGCGATCAAATGGCCGGGCTATGCCAGAAAGAGGCGAAAGAGCTCGCCCTGGCTGGAGATATTGAGTTTCGAATATATCTGCCGACGGTGCACCTTGACGGTGTTGGGCGAGAGACCAAGGACGGCAGCAAGCGAGAGGTTGGAATGCCCTTTCAGAATCAGCGTCACGATCTCGAGTTCGCGTCTGGTGAGCCGCGGATGTTCAATCCTGGACAAAGGGGTCGCATTCCTGACCTCCAGCAAGAGAGCGGGAGTATCGCGCCAATGACGACTTCCCAAGGTACAGACCAGAGGCGCCGCCGATCGCAAGCACTGCAGGTCTTCTTCGGAGAACGGAGCCGCACTGCCCGTCCGCGACAAGGACAGAACCGCGGTATAGCCGTCGTTCAATTGCAGGACGAAACCGATCTCATCGACGATTGCGGTCGTTGCGTAGTGAAGACGAAAATACTCAGTGCGGGAGAAATCGTCGGGTGCGAGCTCACGCATCACGATCATCCGCTCGCTGTTGTCGGCGCGGATGGCGTCGTAAAAGGGATCGAGCACAAAGGCGCCGGCCACATAGCGGTCGACGATCACCGCCCGCTCGGCGACGATCTTTTCATTATAGAGATCAAACGCACGACCGTCCGACGAGTAGATGAAACCGTTCATCATCTGAAATGGCGAGAGCAGTCTGAGGGAAGCGCCCAGCGCGTCCGGGAAACCACGCGAGCCGAGGCAGTCGATCGCCTCCGCAACAAGTGTGTTCCAAGCCTTGAATGTCGGTAAAGAGGCAACTGGACTGGGCGCCGAACTCACGATTTTTCCCCGGTGATTGAACCCGGCAGGACCGTCCCCGGCTTCAAGGATCTCTTCAGATCGAAATACAACTATTGGACCGCCAGCATGCGCATCATACAAACCGCCACCTCCATTGTCGAACACCCGTTGGATCTGCCTGCTTGGGAGATCGCACGCGGCATCCGCGAGCAACGCTTCAGTGCCGAGAGCGTGGTTGCGGAGTCCATCCGGCGCGCAAAGGCCATCGGTTCCGTGCTCAATCCGTTTGTCGTCATCCGGGAAGAAAGAGCATTGGAGGCTGCCCGGGCGGCCGACCGGGCAGTCGAATGTAATGAGCCGATCGGGGCTCTGCACGGTGTACCGTTCGCGGCAAAGGATCTGACCCCAACGGCAGGCGATCTGACGACGTTCGGCTCCTGGACCAAGGGCAACTGGGTGCCGGAGGAGACGGCGCTCGTCGTTCGCCGGCTGCAGGAGGCTGGTGGCATCCTGGTCGCAAAGACGACGACGCCCGAATTTGCCTATTCAAGCTTCACTCAGAGCCCGCGCTGGGGGGGCACGCGCAACCCCTGGGATCCCGAGCGCACGTCAGGTGGCTCCTCGGGCGGCTCGGCCGTCGCCGTCGCGACGGGCGTCGTTCCTTTTGCCGAAGGATCCGACATGGGTGGTTCGGTGCGCATCCCGGCGGCACTCAGCGGCACGGTCGGCCTCAAGCCCAGCCTCGGGCGTATCCCGATGACAATCCTGCCGAGTGTCTTCGACAATATTTCCCATTTCGGTCCACTCGCACGCACGGTATCCGACGCCATCTCCTTCATGGAAGCGACCTGCGGGCCGAGCGATGAGGATGTCTCCTCTTTGCCGATCGGCTTCGCTTCGCATCAGGCCAGAGGCGGTCGTCTCGAGGGCAAACGTTTCGCGCTCTCGGTCGATCTCGGCTACTACGCGGTCGAGCCCGAGGTCGAACGCTTAGTCCGCGAGGCCGCAGAGGAACTGCGTCGCGCAGGCGCGACCGTGGAGGTCGTCTCCATGCAGTGGAGCCGTGCCGTCAATGACGAATGGTTCGATGTCTGGTGCGTCTTCATGTCAGCGTTCTTCGGCGAGGCAACCGAAGGCCAGCGTGCGCAAATGGATCCGGCCGTCGTGGCGATGATCGAGCGCGGGCGCTCGATGAATGCCACCAGCTACAAACGTATTGAATTGTTGCGCACAAGGATGTGGCAGGACATGGCCCGTCTGTTCCGGACCTTCGATGCACTTCTGTGTCCGACCTGCGCCGTCACGGCGCCGCCTGTCGGCGAAAACGATGACGATTACGTCACAACCGGGCCGGACGGTCGCTTCATTGGCCTGGACATGACCTGCCCGTTCAACATGCTTCCGCAATTGCCGGCGCTTTCCGTTCCCGTGGGTCTTGCGGCCAACGGTTTGCCTGTCGGACTGCAGATCGTCGGACGACGCTTCGCTGACGAAGACGTGCTTTCGATGGCCGCAGCTCTTGAAGCGCGGCTCGCGTCTTCCGGAAGACCTCGATCCCGGCCTCCGACCTACGCAATGGCGACGAGCGTTCAGGATTAGCGAAGTCGAATTTCTTTCTTCGGAAGAATGCGTCGTAGGCGGCGCCGAGACCTGTCGGCGTGGAGGCCCGTTTCCGGTTTGCGTTTGCCGGGAGGGTTTCCGGCAAACGCATTCTGTTCAGGCGATGACCCTGATCCGCCCTTTCATGTTCGGGTGCCATCGGCAGAAGTAGTCCACGGTGTCGCCGGGAGTCACCACATGTGTCGCCGATCTTCCGGGTGCAATCAGGACCTCCCAGCCGCCCTTGACCGTCGCGGTGTGCGCAAAGGGGTCCCGGTTGGTCCATTCGATGGTTTCGCCGACCCTCACCTCGATTTCAGCAGGGGTAAATGCGAGCTTCTCGATGGCGACATGAACCGTACCATTGTGTGCTTTGGCCCCCGTTCGGACGGCCAACAGCATCGGTCCGGCAATCAGGAGGCTTCTGCGGCGGATGAGGGTTGTGGTCATTTCAGGCCTTTCGCAACCTGCTCGGCGTGCTGCTCGTGGCCCTGGAAGAGCTTGAGACCGGTTTCGAGCAGTGCTTTCAACTCGGCGTTCTGCGCCGAGGGGATCAGCACCGTCTCAAGAGCCCCGTTGACCTGTTTGTGGTAGGCGACCTCGTTCTCGATATAGGCCTTGTCGAAGGCCGCACCGTCGAGCTTGGCGAGTTCTGCACGTGTGTCCTCGGCGGTCTTGGCGAGCGCCTGGCTGGTGGCATTGTCTTCCGGCGTCACGTTCAGCTTCTTGACGAGCGCGAGCGCCATGTCGTTGACGGCCTCGTGGTCCTTCTGCATGGACTCTGCAAAGGCTTTGACATCCGCATTGGTCGTCTTCGAAAGGGCGAGCTTGGCAGCTTCGACGTCGATGACGCCGGCGCTGTAGGCGATATGAGCGATCTGGGGATCGCTCGGCGCGTCGGCGGCCAGGGTGAGCGGGGCGGTGAGCATGAGGCAAGCGGCACCGGCCGCGGCGATAAGCTTTTTCATTGGAGTCTCCTTGGCGCCGGCACCTTGCGGGCGCTGTTTTCGGTTAGCACTGCATTTGATGCCGGCCAGCCGTGGAGGTTCCCGCTATTTTGACAGACCCAGTCTTGCGATGACGGTTTCCGTCAATCGGTCGCAGCGTGTGCCCGCAAAGGGGAAGGCGTCGGTCATGACCGGACCGATCCGCTCCTCCAGGCGGGTCCTGATCATCCTGCGAGCGCGATGGAGCCGCGATTTGACGGTTGCGATCGGCATGTCGAGCAGGGACGCGGTTTCCTCGACGCTCAAACCCTCGATAACCCGCGCGACGAAGACGAGGCGGAAGGTCTCGGGAAGCGCGTCGGTCGCCTCTTCAACCATACTGAGAAGTTGTCGCTGCGCCATGATGCGCTCCGGATCGGCTGTCGCGAAGGAGCCCGGGAAGGGAACGATGTCTGCTTCCGCTGATGCTCGCGTAGGTGCCGCGCGCTTCAGGCGCTTCTGCGCGCGCAGCCGTGCCAGGGCGGCATTGAGGGCGATCCGGGAGAGCCATGTCGACAAGGAAGCATCTCCTGCAAAGCGGCTGAGATTGGAAAACGCATTCAGATAGGCCTCCTGAAGGACGTCCTCCGCGTCCGCGTTGCTGCGGATGACGGCTCGCACCAGCCTGTAGAGGCGTTGATTGTGTGTGCGAATGATCTCTCTGACGGCCTGCACGTCGCCGGAAATGGCTCGCCGCACAAGGTCGCCTTCGACCTCGGCGCCTGTTGGAAGCATGGGCATCTGCAAGGATGACATGAGCTTATTCTCCGTTCGTCCGGCATTGGATGCCGGCCGTGACGAAAGGTTCCCGCCTTTGCGTCTTTCTCGAAGACAAATCGTGACACGGACGACCTGCTTCATCGGGAGCGCTCGGGAAACCCGTGTCCTTCGAGCGTCGCGACCCCCACGATGTCAGGACAGCGCATCGCGAGAGATCGGAACGATCCGCATGGAATCTTCACCGCGGTGAAAGGCAATTGCAAGACGAAAGGAATGGGCAATGCGAAGCGCCCGATCGAGAAAGAGATTTGCCACCTCAGGGGGGCAGAACAGGTCGACAGTGTCTCGAAACAGCGACAGCCATCGGCGGAAATGCTCCTCCTCCAATTCGGGGATGGCAAGATGCGGCGGCAGCGGGCGGCCGTCGTATCGGTCGGTGCGAAGAAGCGTGGCGGACCAGAAGGCACACATCTTGTCGAGATGCGCCGGCCAGTCTTGCGGCGGGATGGCTCCGTCGAAGATCGGGGCCAGCAGCTCGTCCTTGCGGATCCTGTCGTAGAAGCCGTGGACAACGCCATGGATCATCGCTTCGTCGAGCACTGCGGAAAGCGGCTTCCCGTCGATAACGATCGTTCGTTCAGGAGCTGGGCGGCCTTTCATCGGATTGCCTTGTAGCTGTGCCACGTGCCATGGCCGAGCAGCGGAAAGATGATGATGAGCCCCAGAAATCCCGTTGCAATACCAATGACGCTCAGCACAAGCACGATTGCGCCCCAGGTGAGCATGACGGGCAGATTGCGGAAGACGAGCGATATGCTTGTGCCCATCGCCGTGAAAGCGTCCGTCCGTTCGGCCAGAAGCATCGGGATGGCGAAAGTGCTGATTGCGAAAGAGAAGGCGGCGAAAAGCCCGCCGACCACAGTGCCGACGAAGATCATCCCCAGGCCTTCAGTCGTGGTGAACAGCATTGTCACGATGCGGTCCAGTCCCGGGAATGGTCTCAATCCCATGAAGAGCGCGTAGATGATAACGGCTGCGCGCATCCAGACCAGCATCAGCAGGCAGAGGATCGCGCCCGTGTACCAGACCTGCGCACCGGAGGCAGCCTTGACCAGAACCATGCGTGCGAGGCTGGGACGAACGCCCTCTTCGATGTCCCGGCTCTTGCGATAGAGACCGATGGCGACCAGCGGGCCCACCACCATGAAGCCTGCGAGAGCCGGAAAGAGGATGTAGTCGAGCTGAAGGCGAAACAGGCACCAGACGATCGCAACCGAGAGCAGGAAGACTGCAAAGCCGTAGAGGAGGCTCGGAAGCGGATTGCGCCAGAGATCGCGCCAACCTGCCGAAAGCCAGCCGAAGGCCGTCCTGGCGGGCAGGTGACGTTTTCGCTGCTCGGCGAGAGGTATCCTCGTGTGCACGGCTTTTTCTGTCGTTCCCATTTAATCTTGCTCCTCTCAGCAGGCGGACGCCGCGGCACGGTAGGTGCCGTCGCTGCCTTCCGCCTTCAGGTGATCCACGCATTCGGGCTGACTACCCGTCGCGACGTGGACGAGATGGACATTCGCCCCGACAAAGACGAGCGCACCCGTGCCGACAAGCAGCCAGGAGACGACTCGCCAGTTGAGGCGCTCGCGCAGCTCAGCCTTTTCCATGGCCTTACTCATTGGTGGCCTCTCCGAGTGTGCCGACATAAAGTGCCAGCAGCTTCATACTGACGGGGGAAAGCCGGTTTTCCCAGCTCGGCATCTGACCTTGTCGCCCGGAATAGATGGTGGTGAAGACAGTCTGTGCGTCGCCGCCATAGATCCAGGTCTTGTCGGTGAGGTTCGGCGCGCCGACATCGGTACTGCCGCGTGCGTCCTCGCCGTGACAGGCCGTGCAGTTGGCTGAAAAAATCTCCTTTCCGGCATCGATCAGTTCTTTGTTGTCGGCGCCCATCGGCAGCCCGGAAAGAGAGCGGACGTAAGCTGCGACGGCACGGACCTGATCACGCTCGAGCGTCCCGTCCCGGCCGAAGGCCAGCATTTGCGAGGTCCGCGTCTCCCCATGGGCGGAGTTGATGCCGACGCGGATCGTCTCGAGGATCGTTTCCGGTTCGCCACCCCAAAGCCAGGCTTTGGCCGAAAGGTTCGGAAATCCGGGTCCACCGGTGCCCCGCGTTCCGTGACAGGCGGCGCAATTGTCGATGAAAAGCGTGCGGCCGGTCTCGCGCACATGCTGCATCAGATCCGGATCGGCCGCGATTTCACCAAGGCTGGCTTCGGCAATGCGGTCGGTCCATGCGGCCCGGACAGCCTCGGCATCCTCGACCTGTTTCGTGACGACCTTGCGCTGGTCGATTCCAAGCAGGCCCTTGGTGTAGGTCACCCCTAGAGGCCAGGCCGGCATGAGTATCCAGTAACCGATCGCAATAAGCGTCGTGGCGGCAAGGAAGAACAGGACGACCCGTGGGATTGGCGTTTCGAGTTCCTCGATGCCGTTCCATTCGTGTCCCGTCGTGTATCGCCCCGTGGCGGAGTCGCGTCTCTCTTTGGCCATGCTCAGTCTCCCGGCCGATCATCTTTGTCGAGGATGCTCTTCTTTGCGCGATCAAAGCGCTTCCGGTTGCCGGGCCAGAGCGCGTAGATCAGGATGCCGAGCGCCAATGCGACGAGGTAGAAAAGCCCCCAGCTTTTCGCAAAGGCGACGACACTGTTGTGGTCCAACTCCACGTCAGTCCTCCTTCGCCGCGGTTTCCTGCCGCGCTGCCTGCGTCAGCTGACCGACGACCTGGAGATAGGCGACCAGTGCGTCCATTTCGGTCAGCACACCCTGATTGCCGTCGAAGGCGCGCACATTGGTCGCCTCGCCGTAGCGTTCCGTCACGCCGGAGGATTCAGGGCTGTCCGGTGCTGCCTGGCCTCGGGCGTCAGCAGTCGCATTTTCAATCATCGCGTCCGTGTAGGGAACTCCGACCGCGCGTTGAGCCGCAAGGTGCTCACCGAGATCATCAATCCGGAGCGAATTCCTCTTCAGCCAACCATAGCGCGGCATCACCGATTCCGGCACGACGTCACGGGGATTGAGGAGATGCGCTACGTGCCAGGCGTCGGAGTATTTGCCGCCGAGACGTGCAAGATCCGGCCCTGTCCGCTTGGAGCCCCACAGCATCGGGCGATCGTATTTCGACTCCACGGCGAGCGAGTACGGCCCGTAACGTTCCACCTCGTCGCGCAAGGTCCGGATCATTTGTGAGTGGCACGCGTAACAGCCTTCGCGAATATAGATGTTGCGACCGGCAAGCTCGAGCGGTGTGTAGACACGCATATCTGGCGCCGCCTCGACCGTCTCGTGAATCGTAAACAGCGGGGCGATTTCGACGAACCCACCTATCGAGGCGACACCGACGATCGCCAGAACAAAGCCGATGGCATTGCGTTCGATCTTGCGATGGAAGAATTCCTTCATGCTTATTCTCCTGCCTGCGTGACACCGGTCGCGGCATAAAGCGGAACGTCGCCGTCAACCTCGGCCTTGCGGCGCCTGTGAGCCATCCGGATCGTCATCCCCACGTTGAAAGCGCAGGTGACGGCGCCGCTCAGGAACAGGAGACCCCCGAACGCGCGGGCGATATAGTAGGGGTGCATGGCAACCAGGCTGTCGATGAAGGAATAGGCAAGCGTGCCGCTGTCGTTATAGGTTCGCCACATCAGGCCCTGAATGATGCCCGAGTTCCACATGGCGAAGACGTAGACGATGGTGCCGGCAAGGGCGAGCCAGAAGTGGACTTCGATCAGCCTGGTCGAGTACATGCGGTCCTGCTTCCACATCCACGGCACCAGAGCATAGAGCGAACCAAAGGTGATCATCGCGACCCATCCGAGAGCTCCGGCATGGACGTGGCCGACGGTCCAGTCGGTATAATGTGAGAGCGAGTTGACGGCGCGAATTGCCATGAACGAGCCCTCGAAGGTGGAAAGGCCGTAAAACACCGCGGCAACCATCATGAAGCGCAGCGTCGCGTCGTCCCGAACCCTGTGCCAGGCGCCGTTGAGTGTGGCGAGCGCATTGCCGGCGGATGCCCACGATGGCACCAGCAACACGATCGAGAAGGTCATGCCGAGCGTCTGCACCCATTGTGGCAAGGCCGTGTAATGCAGGTGGTGCGCGCCAGCCCACATGTACATGAAGGTGATGCCCCAGAAGCTGATGATGGAGAGTCGATAGGAGAAGATCGGCCGCTCCGCCCGCTTCGGCAGGTAGTAGTACATCATGCCGAGGAAGCCTGCCGTCAGGAAGAAGGCAACGGCATTGTGGCCATACCACCACTGCGTCATCGCATCCTGCACACCGGCAAACAGCGAGTAGCTCTTGGCATGACCGAGGGAGACGGGGACCGCGAGGTTGTTGACGATGTGTAGAACCGCAACCACAAGGATAAATGCCATGTAGTACCAGTTCGCTACATAGATATGCGGCTCCTTGCGGCGTTGCAGCGTGCGAATGTATATTAGGAAGTATACGACCCATACGATGACCAGCCAGATATCCGCATACCACTCCGGCTCGGCGTATTCCTTGGATTGCGTGAGGCCCATCAGATAGCCTGTCGCGGCGACAACGCAGAAGAGGTTGTATCCGATCAGCACGAACCACGGGCTGAACTGATCCGGCAGTCGCGCGCGACAGGTACGCTGCAGGACGTGGAAGGAGGTGGCGATCAATGCATTGCCGCCGAATCCGAAAATGACGCCGGACGTATGTAACGGGCGCAGCCGCCCGAAACTCGCCCAGGCCTTATCCACGAAGGTCAATTCCGGCCAGGCGAGCAGGGCCGCGACCCATACGCCGACGAACATGCCGACGACGGCCCATGCGAGAGCCAGTATGATACCGACCCGCGTCGGGTCGTCGTAATATTCCGAAAGCCGGCTCAACGGCGGCTCGGGCGCAAAGGCCGCCGACAGCACTACAGACCCGAGCCCGAGGCTGAAGACGAGGACGATATAGCCGTGCACCGCGAGCGGATCGCCGCGTCCGGCCACAGCCATTGCAAGCCCGATGAGGGCAAGCGTACCGAGCACGACGAGAGCCAAACGACGTTCCGTACCGGTCAGTCCCGTTACCATGAATTGTCTTCCTTTCGTGGATCAGGCGATCGCGGCATCAATGCCGAGCAGCGGACCAAGCGCGGACTTGTTGCGCACGAGGTCGGCGAGCGTGTATTTGTCGAGGACAGCCAGGAACGCGGACAGCGCCTCGTGCAGCATTCCCTTGAGACGACAGGCCGGAGAGATGGCGCAAGGTCTGCCGCAGGTCTGCATGCATTCGGCCAACGAGAACTCTTCTTCCGTTGCCCGAACCAGCGCACCGATTCCGATTTCCTCTGGCCGCCTCAACAGTCGCAGTCCCCCGGTCCGGCCGCGCGTCGTTTCCAGGAGACCGAGGTCACGCAGCGTCTGTGCCACCTTGATGAGATGATTGCGCGAGAGCTCGTAGGCTTCGGCGACATCCGTGACAGTGCATGTGCGATCCGGCCGGGTCGCGATGTAGATCAGCATACGCAAGGCATAGTCGGTGTGGAGGGTCATTCGCATGGGGCGTTTTCCGAGAAGGCGTGGCGGATCGTCAATATGAAAGAGGTATTCAGAATACCACTTTTACCGCCGCAAGTCCGGTCATGGAAGTGCAATATCGTCGCAGGTGCTGTCGCCATCCTTGGCCGATGGGTTGCGGAGCTGTCTTCGGGCCGCATCGGCGCCAGGCTGCCGATTTGACACATGTCATTTTTGCGGGAATAGGTCCCCTGTCATCCACAAGCGGAGCGTCGTCATGATCGAAGATCTATTCACCCGCAACCGAGCCTGGTCTGCCGAGCGCAAGTCAGAAAGGGCGGACTATTTCGAGCGCCTCTCGAAACTGCAGGTGCCGGACTATCTGTGGATCGGCTGCTCCGACAGCCGTGTGCCGGCCAATGTGATCGCCGGCCTCGAACCGGGCGAGGTGTTCGTGCATCGCAATGTCGCCAACCTGATCCATCCCGCCGACCTCAACATGCTTTCGGTCGTCGAATACGCCGTGAACCAGCTGGGCGTGAAACACATCATCATCTGCGGGCACTACGGCTGCGGCGGCATTCGGGCCGCGGTAAGCGGAGAGCGCTTCGGCTTGATCGATCATTGGTTGCAGCCGGTCCGCGACGTGGCCGATAATCGTTTTGAATGCCGCGAATGCTGGAGCGAGGAGGATCTCGACCGGCTATGCGAAGCTTCCGTCGCCGCCCAGGTCGAGCGGCTCGCTCGCACGCCGACGATTCAGGAGGCCTGGAAGGCGGGGAAGGAGGTCTCCATCCATGGCTGGATCTACGGTCTTCAGGACGGGCTGCTGTCCAATCTCGATTGTACGGTGAGGGGAGGTCGCTAGGAACCTGAGCCCTCCCGTCGGCCGGGGTTGCCGCAGGCAAATGCGACGAAAACCCCAACATGCGCCTGCCGATTCTGGTCCTGCAGCCAGCCTCTCGACGAGGGGCAATTCGCGCTCGGCACGACGGGCCAGACTTCCTATCCAAGGTCTCATCCGGCTGCTCAGTCGCGATGTTGAGACGGAGGTTTGGTCCGCCTCCGCGCTTTTTTGCCGGGATTGTTGTCGCGCGAGAGAGTATGCTGATCGAAGAGTCGGTCGGATACGTACGTTTCAGGCAGCGAAATGACGAGAGTGGGATCCTATGTCTTGTGGTACCTGGGGCGGTTCTTCGCACCAGAACTTCGGGCCTGGCGAGGCGACATGCCTCTGGCCCGCGTCTTCTGGGGCTATGGCGTCTTCTTGAGTTTCGAACTCGCGGCCTTGTATGCCCTCGCTGTCTACCTGCAACAACTGCTGGTCCAGCAGACGCTCATCATCGTGTTCGGGATCTACACGCCGTGGATCCTGATCGCGATCTGGCGTTGTGCGGATAATGCCACGGCGTTCTGGGGGACGATGGCCAAGTGGCTGACCATGGCGTGGGGTCTCAACACATTATTTGTCCTCCTGTTTCTGCAGGTTGATCTGCTGGTGCAATATGGACACGGATAGAGGATTCAAGAAGGAGGCTGCCCCGAGCGTCGCCGCGGGCGTCCCGCAGCACCCGATCCTTGATGCGGCGGCCACGCTGTTTCCCGGGTATTTCGCATTGGTGATGGCGACCGGTGTGGTCTCCATCGCCTGCCAGCTCCTGGGGATGCGTGGCCTTGCGTTAATGCTCGTCTCGGTAAACTGGATTGCCTATCCCGTGCTCTGGGTCTTGACGCTCGTTAGAGCGTTGCGATTTCGCGACCTCCTGCTCCGCGACATTTCGGATCACCAGAGGGCACCCGGTTTCTTCACGATCGTGGCAAGCACCTGCGTTCTCGGAACGCAGAACATGGTCGTCCTCGGCGCGGCAGGTATCGCCACGGTGCTGTGGTGGTTCGGGCTGCTTTTATGGTTCGTGGTCATGTACACGTTCTTTACGGCCGTCACCGTACGACGCGGCAAGCCGACGCTTGCGCGCGGCATCAACGGCGCCTGGCTGATTGCCGCAGTCTCCACCCAGTCCGTGGTGGTGCTGCGGGGCGTGATCGACGTCGCAGAGGCGCCGCCGGAGTTGGTCCAGTTCCAGGTGCTTGCCATGTTCCTGATCGGTTGCATGCTCTATCTCGCGATCATCCCGCTCATCTTCTACCGTCTCACCTTCATATCGCTCAGTCGCGAGGACTTTAGCCCACCCTATTGGATCAACATGGGAGCCGTGGCGATCACGGCTCTGGCCGGTTCCATTCTGGTTCTTCGCGGTGAAACATGGCCGATGATCACGCCGCTCCTGCCATTCCTGAGAGGCTTTACCTTCTTCTTCTGGGCTGTCGCGAGCTGGTGGATCCCGTTCCTCTTTGCGCTTATGGCCTGGCGCTATATTTTGATGAAGGACCGGTTCACCTACGAACCTGCGGTTTGGGGAATGGTGTTTCCGATGGGCATGTACTGCACCAGTACATACCAGTTCGACCGCGCCATGGGTTACGGCTTCCTCGACCCGGTCCCGAAGGTACTGGTCTTCGTCGCCCTGGCTGCCTGGCTCCTCGGCATGGTCGGACTGTTGCGGCGGGTCTCGAGGGCGCTCGTCCGTCCATAGCTTCGGGGACCTTGCGGAAATTGCGTGAGTCTGACGGCTAGGCCCGCGCGGCGGCTGCCACGCGCAGACCCTCGCGAAGAATAGGCAGCATTGCCGGGTCGGTCCGTTCCGACGATACCAGATAGGCGGGATAGGAAAAAACCGGACTGTTGGCGACAATTTCCAGCCGTCCGTCGGCGAGTTGTGGCCGGATAAACCCCTCCCGGAAGTAGCCGGCGCCCCCGACTGCGAGAATATACTCGAGCGCCAACGGCCCGTAATCGATGGTGACTGCCGGATTCGCTTGCTCGGGAAATGCCGCCCGGAGGTTTACAGCAAACTCCTCACCCCAGTCTATCCCGACCATCTCGACCTCCTCCCGGCACCGCGTCGTCTGTGCGAGCACGAGACGTTCCTCGAAGAGCAGCTCTGCCACAAGGCCTGGCCTGCGCGGGGCGCCGTAGAGCACGGCCGCGTCGATAGCACCCTGCCGTACCAGCCCGAGCAATCGTTCGCCGGTCTCAATCGTCGTGCGCAAAGCGATGTCGGGGCACTCGCGCCGCATCCAGACCAGCCATTGCGACAGAAGCGGGTTCCAGAGGCTGAGTTCCGCACCGAGCGATATCGCCGCTGCCCGGCCGGGCGGGAGCGCGACCGTGCTTCGTGCCGTCTCCCAGATCTGTACGAGGCCGGCGGCAAAACGGAGAAACCTTTCGCCGGCGGGCGTCAGCCGCGCCCCGGCCTTGTTTCGCACGAATACCGCCCGTCCCAAATGTTCTTCCAGCACACGGATGCGCGCGCTCACGGCTGTCTGCGAAATGTGGAGGGCTTCTGCCGCTCCCACGAAGCTGCCGGTTTTGACGACCTCAAGGAAGGTGCGGGCGACGCCAATGTCCATGGAAGACTTCTCTCGAGATAAGCGCAATATAGTTGCGGACATACAGCAATAGAATTCATTTGTCAGCGATGTGGCTCCCAGCCATTTTCCGGCGGAGACATGAGGAGTGGTACCAATGAGCGACAAGACGGCGCCGAGAGTTCAACCAGAAACGGTCGCCGCGGCGCATGGCGTTGCAAGTGATGCGGCCTTTGGAGCGGTGGCGCCGCCGCTCTATCTGTCGAGCACCTATGAATTTGCGGGTTACGACGAACCCCGGGCGTACGACTATGGCCGCGTCGGCAATCCCACAAGCGACCTTCTGGCAGAGGCGATTGCCAAACTCGAGGAAGGAGCCGGGGCAGTTTTGACCCCAAGCGGCATGGCTGCGATCGACCTGATTGTCGGGCGCCTGCCAGCTGACAGCCTGGTACTGGCGCCCTTCGATTGCTACGGTGGGACGATGCGTCTCCTGAAGGCGCGGGCGGAGCGCAAGCAGATCCGTCTCGAACTGGTCGATCAGTCGAATCTCCAACTGTTCGAAACGCATCTCGCCGCACGGCCCGCTTTGGTTCTCATCGAAAGCCCGAGCAATCCATTGATGCGTGTCGTCGACATTGCGGCGCTCTCGGCGCGCGCGCGGGCCGCTGATGCCCGCGTTGCGGTCGACAACACGTTTCTTTCACCGGCTCTTCAAAAGCCGCTATTGCTCGGTGCCGATTACGTGCTGCATTCGACGACGAAGTTCCTGAACGGTCATTCCGACGTGATTGCCGGCGCCGTCATCGCCGCTGATGCCGACGAGCACCGGGCGCTGAAACACTGGGCGAACGTCACGGGAGCGGTAGCGGCTCCGTTCGATTCCTGGCTGACCTTGCGGGGGCTCAGGACCCTCTTTGTCCGAATGGAGCGGCAAGAACAGAACGCAATGGCCATCGCCGAACTGCTCAAAGCGCATCCGGCCGTTGCTCGTGTCCACTATCCGGGTCTCTCCGACCACCCGGACCACATCCTTGCGGCAAGGCAGCAGAGGGGTTTCGGTGCCATGATGAGTTTCGAGCTCACTGGTGGGTCTGCGGCCGTGCAGCGTTTCCTGCGTTCTGTGCGGAGTTTCACGCTCGCCGAATCCCTGGGCGGCGTCGAAAGCCTGGTTGCGCATCCCGCAACAATGACCCATCTCGACATGGGAGCCGAGGCGCGCGCAAGGGCCGGTATTGGCGACGGACTGTTGAGGCTGTCGGTGGGGCTCGAACACATCGACGACCTGCGGGCCGGATTGCAAGCCGGCCTGTCGAGCTGTTGAGGCGTATTCCTGCGCCGACCTCGATAGCGTCGTAGGGTCGCCTGAGGCGCGTGTCTGCCTCGGCCGCGCGCGGCCGCCATTTATGATTCAATCTTGGAGCGTCTCGGCGCAGGCGACGCCCGCGACGTTTCTGACGAATTGATGACGAATCTGGAAGAAGGCTGAAGCGCACCGTCAAGCGACTGACACGGACAGCACCTACACACACCGGAAGAAGCGCGGACAACGTCCCGCCGCAGTGTTTCAAGGTGTTGCCCCATGAAGATCGTCCAGATCAGCGATACACATTTCAGTCCGTCTAAGCCGCACTTCAACGGCAATTGGGAGCCCATCCGCCGCTGGATCGACGAGATCAATCCGGACCTCGTCGTGCATACTGGTGACCTTACCATCGACGGCGCGGACCAGGAGGACGACATCGTCTTTTCCATGGCGCTGCTCGGCGAACTCGACGTCCCGGTGCTCGTCGTTCCCGGCAATCACGATGTCGGCCATATGCCCGGTTCGCACCAGCCGATCGACGATGCCCGCCTTGAACGCTGGCGCCGCCTTGCCGGTCCGGACCGCTTCGCCAAGGACATCGGCAACTGGCGGATGATCGGCCTAAACAGCCTGCTCGTCGGCTCGGGCCACGCAGAGGAACAGGCGCAGTTTGACTGGCTCGTCGAGACGCTGGAAGGCCGCGAGGGCCGCCGCGTGGCGATCTTCGCGCACAAGCCGCTGTTCGTCGACGATCCGGCCGAGGGCGATACCGGCTATTGGGGCGCACGCCCCGCGGAACGCCAGCGCCTCTTCAACCTCCTCGCCGCCCATGACGTGGCGCTCTACGCAAGCGGCCACCTGCACTGGGCCTGGCAGGGGAAGGTGAACGGCACCAAGCTTCTGTGGGCCCCGCCCACCTCGTTCATCATCGACAAGCTGGAGCGCGAAATGCCGGGCGAGCGCGTCGTCGGCGCCGTCATTCATCATCTTGGCGACGACGTCACGAGCGAGATCGTCGCGGTCTCCGGCACGATCGCCCATGTGCTCGACGAGGTGATTGACGAGGTCTACCCGCGCAACATCACCGCAGTGCCGGTGGAGGCCGCCGAATGAGTGCGTTCAGCCTCCGCGACATCAACAAGTCCTTTGGCGGCAACAGCATCCTGAGGGGTGTGAGTCTCGAAGCCGAGGCGGGCGAGTTCATTGCCCTCGTCGGACCGTCCGGCTGCGGCAAGAGCACGCTCCTGCGCATCGTCGCCGGCCTCGACCATGCCGACCGCGGCGAGATCGTTATCGGCGGCGAGGAGGTGTCCGCCAGGGCGGCGGGCGATCGCAATATCGCCATGGTGTTCCAGTCCTACGCGCTTTACCCGCATCTGAGCGCCGGCCAGAACATCGCCGTGCCGCTTGCTATGCGACGCCTGTCGACCGCCGGACGCCTGCCGTTGATCGGGTCTATGCTGTCGGGCCAGCGGCAGATCCGCGCCGACATCCAGCGTCAGGTTGAGGACATGGCGGCATCCCTGAAGATCGACCATCTGCTCGACCGCAAGCCGGGGCAGATGTCGGGCGGCCAGCGCCAGCGCGTGGCGCTCGCCCGCGCCATGGTGCGCCATCCGAACGTCTTCCTGATGGACGAGCCGCTCTCCAACCTCGATGCCAACCTGCGCGTCCATGCGCGCGGCGAGATCGTCGAGCTGCACCGCAAGGCCGGCGTGCCGACGCTCTATGTCACGCATGACCAGTCCGAAGCGCTCTCCATGGCGGACCGTGTCGCGGTGATGATCGGCGGGCGTCTATTGCAGCTCGACAGCCCCCGCAACATCTATGACGACCCCGCGCATATTGAGGTTGCCCGCTTCCTCGGCCAGCCGCGCATTAACGTTCTTCCCACCGTCATCGACGCCAGCGGCCTTGTGCAGGTCGGCGGCATCCGTCTTGCAACACGCAGCGACCTTAAGCCGGGATCGCCCGTGACAGTCGCCTTCCGCCCGGAATTCGTGCGTCCCGGAACCGCTGGCGAAGGTAACCTGCCGGCCCGTGTCGAGCGGCTGGAATTCCTCGGCTCGGAAGTGGTGGTCTTTGCCAAGCTCGCGGCGATGGACGGCATCGTGGTGGCCAAGATTCCGCCCGCTGAGGCAATCGGCCTTGCCGCCGGCCAGCGCATCGATCTCAAACTCGATCCCGACGCCATCCTGCTGTTCGACGACGGCGGCGACCGGCTCCCCGCCAGCATTGCCATGGTGTCGGCTGAGCTGCCGGAGGTCCTGCATGGCTAGTGTTGCCCTCGACGCTGGGCGTCCGCCGCTCGTCCGCTCCGCCGCTGAAGCCGCGAAAAGGCGCGAAGCCCGTATCGCCATCCTGCTCTCGGCTCCGGCCTTGCTGCTTCTGCTGCTCTTCATCATCCTGCCGACGATCGCCGTGATCTTTCTCGGCTTCACCGATTTCGAGCTGGGCTACGGCAGCTTCAACTTCGTCGGCTTTGAGAACTATGCCGACCTGCTGAAGGATCGCACGTTCAAGAGATCGCTTTGGAACACCACCGTCTATGCGGCGATCGTCGCGCCGGTGTCGATGGCGCTCGGCCTCGGCATCGCGCTGCTCATCGAATCCGAGGGCTGGGGCAAGAGCCTGTTCCGCACCGCCTATTTCCTGCCCGTTGCCTCGCTGCTCGTCGCCATGGCCACCGTCTGGCAATACCTCTTCCATCCGACGATCGGGCCGCTCAACGCGGCGCTGGCGATGATCGGCGTCGAGGGGCCCAACTGGCTCGGCGCCTCGAGCACGGTCATGACCAGTCTGTCGATCATCGGCATCTGGCAGGCCACCGGCTTCAACATGGTGCTGTTCCTTGCCGGCCTCTCCGCAATTCCGCGCGAGCTCTATCAGGCAGCCGAAGTCGACGGCGCGCGCTCCGCACTTTCCCGCTTTCGCCTCGTTACCTGGCCGATGCTCGGGCCGACCACGCTGTTCGTCACCACGATCAGCATCATCAATTCGGTCAAGGTGTTCGAGACCGTGAAGACGCTGACCGAGGGCGGCCCCAACAAGGCGTCCGAGGTCCTGCTCTTCACCATCTACCAGGAGGGGTTTGTCTACCTCAAGGTCGGCTACGCCTCGGCCATGACCGTCATCTTCCTGGCAATTCTTGTGTCGCTGATGTTCCTCCAATACCGCGTCATGGACCGGAAGGTGCACTACGCATGATGATGACCGACCGCTTCACGCCCGGCCGGGCGCTGCGCCTCGCCCTGCTCACTCTCGGCGCCGTCGTCTTCCTTGCGCCCTACATCTTCATGATCTCCACCGCCGGCAAGGCGCAGAGCGAGATCTTCTCCTCGTCCCTGAACCTGATCCCGCAGACCTGGTCCTATGCCGAGAACTTCGCCAAGGCCCTCGGTCGGGTATCGATGGGTGGCCTGCTCCTGAACGGCGTGATCGCCTGCGGCCTGATCCTCGTCGTCCAGGTTCTGATGGCGATCCCTTGCGCCTATGCCATGGCCAAGCTGTCGTTCCGGACTGCCCGGCTGATGATGGCGCTCGTCATGCTCGGCCTTCTGGTGCCAATCCATGCGACGGCCCTGCCGCTCTATGTCGCCTTCGACCGGCTGTCGGTGCTCAACAGCTATTTCGCCTTGGTCGCCCCGTTCTCGATCTCGGTGTTTGCCATCTTCCTCTTCCTGCAGTTCTTCCGTGGCATTCCAGACGACCTGATCCATGCGGCGCGTCTCGACGGCATGTCCGAGGCCGGCATCGTGGCGCGCGTCGTGGTGCCCAATGCCTGGCCGGCGATCACCGCCTTTTCGATCTTCTCGGTCGTGGCCCACTGGAACGACCTGTTCTGGCCGCTGATCGTCGTCACCAACCAGACTTATGCCACGCCGCCGCTCGGCCTTCTCTACTTCCGTGCGGCGGAAGCCGGCGACGACTACGGCGCGCTGATGGCGGCCACCCTCATCATCACCCTTCCCCTCGTGCTCGCCTTCCTGCTCGCGCAGAAGCGCTTCGTCGAGGGCATCACCATGACCGGTCTGAAAGGCTGATCGGTCGCAACCCAAGGAGACCTGCGATGAACCATCTCAAGAAGGCGCTCGCCGCGGCAGCGGTGACGCTGGCGGCAAGCTTCCCCGCCCATGCCGAGACCACGCTCACCGTGCATTATCCGATGCCCGGCTTCTTCAAGGACGTGATGGACACGATCTCGAAGAAGTTCATGGAAGAAAACCCGGACATCAAGATCACGTTTGCCAATCCCTCGGATACCTATGAAGCCGGCATCCAGACGATCATGCGCCAGGCCGGCACGGCCGAAATGCCGGATGTCACCTTCATCGGTCTCAACCGCCTGCGCATGGTCAACGAGCGCGATATCCCCGTCGACCTCGGTCCCTTCATGGCCAAGGACGGCAATATGGCCGAGCAGGGCTTTTCCGACAACATCCTGAAGCTCGCCCAGGTGAACGGCAAGCAGGTCGGCCTCGCTTTCGCGACCTCCAACCCGATCATGTACTACAACGCCGATCTCGTCCGCAAAGCCGGCGGTGATCCGGACCAGCCGCCGAAGACCTGGGACGAAGTGATCGCGCTGTCGTCCAAGATCAAGGCGCTCGGCGATGGCAACGAGGGCATCGACTTCCGCTGGCAGGGTGACGACTGGATGTTCTCGGCGCTGCTGTTCGGCGCCGGCGGCAAGATGCTGAACGACGACGAGACCGGCGTCGCCTTCAACGGCCCGGAAGGTCAGAAGGCCTTCGAACTGGTCGACCGCATGGTCAAGGAAGGCGGCCTTCCGGTGTTCACAAAGCAGGCCGGCGAACAGGCCTTCGTTGCCGGCAAGGTCGGCTTCGCCTTCCAGACCACCGGCGCGCTGCGCAATACCATCAAGAATGTCGGCGACAAGTTCGACCTGCGCACCGGCCATATCCCGCTGATCGATCCGGTCAACGGCAAGCTGCCGACCGGGGGTAACGCCGCCGTCATGCTGACCCGCGACGCCGCAAAGCAGGACGCCGCCTGGAAGTTCATCAAGTTTGCCGCCGGCCCGTTCGGTGCCTCGGTCGTCGTTCCCGGCACCGGCTACGTGCCGAACAACGAGTTGGCCGCCAAGTCGCCCGACTATCTCGGCAATTTCTACAAGGAAGACCCGCTATTCCGCGCCGGCCTCGAGCAGATGCCGCTGATGCAGCCCTGGTACGCCTTCCCCGGTTCGAACGGCGTGAAGGTCACACAGACGATCGTCGAAAACCTGTCGCGCGTGGTCGAGCAGTCGGCCGAGCCGAAGGAAGCGCTCGATGACGCCGCCGCTGAAGTCGAAGGACTCCTGCCGCGCAGCTAAGCCCGGCGCTTCGTCCCAGATGACCCGCATGGGGACGCGTCGCTCACATGGGCGGCGCGTCCCAAATGTGACAGGGGCATGCTGGCATTCCACGAGGCGACGATTGGATCTATTGTGTCGGTCTTGGGATTCCCTGTTCGGTTCTATGAAGGGACGCGTCGAGCGTCCTTTCGACAGGCTCGGGACGAGGCGAAAAGGAGGGGAGGCTCCCTTCGACCTAGTGCCAAAGGTCCCTCATTCGGCGCTACGGCGCCACCTTTTCTCTCGTCAAAAGAGGGACGGACGCTGGTCGCGTTGCGAGGAACGAGCAGGCTGACCTACCTCCTGTCGAGGGTATGAGTCTTGTCAGCCGTTTTCCATCTTAAGAAAGTCCGAGTGAGGAAGCCTAGCGGATCCGTCGCACGGTGCCGCCAGCATTGAGCTTGTAGCCTAGCATGAGGTGGCGGGGCATGGCCGAGTTCTCGGCGATGTCGAGTAGGAGAGAGGCCGCGGTTGCGCCCATGCTGGCATCGGCCATCTCGATCGTCGTCAGCGGCGGATCGACGAGCCGGCCGATGGCGATGCCGTCGAAGCCGGCCACCGAGACGTTGCCTGGCACGCTCAGCCCCTCGCGCCTCAGCGCGCCGATCACGGCAAGTGCAAGAAGGTCGTTCGAGGCGATGATCGCGGTCGGGCGATGCGCGGCAAGGGCAGGACCAAGGTCGAGGGCGTCATGGCCGGTAACGAAGGGGATTTGCAGGGCGTCCAGAACCGGAATGTCGTTCAGAGCCGCCGCTTCGCAATAGCCGTCATAGCGCAGCCTTGCGCGGTCGGAGCTTTCGAAGCGGCCCGAAACGAACAGGATTCGTCGATGGCCATGCTCAATCAGGTGCGCGGTAAGTTCGCGGCCGGCGAGCCGGTTGTCGGTGGTCACGGCGGCCGGAAAGCGGGCGGTCGGCAGGTTGTTGAGAAGGACGGTTGGTGGAAGTAATGCGGGCAGGATCGCTTCGCTCTTTGTCGCATCGCAGACGGTGAGGATGAGTCCCGTCGGCTTCTCCGTCAGTAGGTAATCGACCGCGTCGGCCTCGCGCCCCGGGTCGTAATCGGACTGTGCGATGAGCACACCGTGTCCCGAAACTCGCATGCGGTTTTGGATGCCGGAAAGCGATGCGGCAAAGACCGGGTTGGTGACACTCGGGATGAGGACGCCGATCACCGGCCGACGACGTCCGGGCGGCAGGGTTCGCTCGATCCGGCGATAACCGAGGTCGGAGGCCGCCTTGCGCACGCGCCGGACCATGCCCTCGCTGACCGGTCCGCTGCGATTGAGCACTCGGCTGACCGTGGCCATCGAGCACCCGGCTCTCGATGCGATGTCTTGAAGTGTCGACATTGGCCGTCGGCGCGCTTTCGTGTCCTGGGGTCGTCTACTGGCCAGCTTGGCGACGTTCCGATAGCGAGTTGATGTGACATGAGTTTGAAGGTCGTCCCATGAGCACAACCGTCGACGATCAACGTCCTTGAAACGGACGACGTGGTTGGTCCCGCAGCATTGCGGCCGTTTGACGCAACGGCTCCGTCGGTGGATCAGAGCTCTTCGCGCTGTCGCGCCTTCGCCGAGATGGTGCGCCGCCATCTCGACGTAAGTGAAGGCGCGCGGGGGCGGTGGGCTACGGCCTCTGCCTTGCGCGTTCAACCGCCCTCATTCCCACTAGGTCAGAAAGGCCGATTTGCCGAACGGGCCAGGTGGCATCGTTATCGGTGCGACCGTGACTTCACGCGACCCGAAAAGTGGTATATGAGTTACCACAATAACGGAGGTAATGATGGACAGGAATGAAGCGCGCAGGCCAGTGGTCTTCTCCAGCGAACATGTGAGTGGTCGAGATGTCGATGGTCGCAGCCTGATGCCGATGCTGATCATCGGGCTTGTTCTAATCGCGATCGGCTATGCCGCGATCATGATTTTCGTGTAGGTGCCAGGTAAAGACCCCGACGTCCTTCACTCCGGCGGAAGTGCGCCTCTGTGAGCAGGTGAGCCGAGCTCTGCCGGCGGAGATTGGTTTTCCGCTCGCGCCCGGCATCGAGGCCCAATGAATAAGGGCGGGAGCGGTCCGGTCTGCAGTTGATGTCCGGCTGCGAACGGTTTTGCCGGCCCGCGCAGGACGACCGCGGCGGACCAGCGCCGCGGCCATTCAGCCTAACGGAAACACCAGCCGAAGGTAGGCCGAGAATCCATCAGCGAATCCACTCGTTCCAGCGCTGTAGCATCATCGCAGCATTTTCGTTGATCCACTCAGCATCTGGAACAATGACGTAGTCCCGCACCTCCTCGCCTTGGGGCATCGTTTGGCGAGCCTCGTCGGACATCAACGCAATGGCGTCACGACTCGGCGGTGTACACGAGAGAATCTCGCACGCCTCGGCCTGTGCTTTCGGCGAGTTGAGCCAGAAGGCCATCAATCTCAGCGCGTTCTCGCGGTTTGGCGCATTCTTGAGGAGCGCTATTCTCTCTTCTACAAGGAAAGACGCCTTGTAGAACCAGGTGATCGGAAGGCCTTCGTTTCGAGCGGTCCTACCCCGTTCCGAAACCTCACGCTTGACGAGTGGAACGACGTGCTCCCCGTCAACCTGACTGGAGTGATGCTATGCTGCCAGGCGATTGTGCCCGGCGTGGTCGCGGACGGGTTCGGTCGAATCGTGTTTGTCGGCTCCATTGCGGGCCGTGCGGTCCCGAGAATTGCCGGTTTCGCATATGTTGTCTCGAAAGCAGCCCTCTCGGGGCTTGCTCGTTCACTCGTTCCATTTCTCACGCCGCGAGGGACTACCGTGAACGTCGTTGCACCGGGCAAGTTAGCGACCGAGATGGCCGGTTCGAGTGACAGCGCGATCGACCGTATCGCGGTCGCTCGCGTTTCTGCCGATCGATTTGGCGACGCAGGGGAGTGGCTGCCGCGATCGCGTTTCTGACGTCCGAGAGCGCGGCATTGCCGTCCGCGCATGCCACCGGAACAGATGTATTCGCATGCGGACATCGAGATGAATGTCGCCAGGGTTAGGGTTACGCGGAAGGGGCAGCCCGTCCGTCTTTCTGCGCTATAGATCAGACTACTTCCACAGCTCATCAGAAGCCTCAGTCCGTGCATAGTCGTGAGGAACTGATTGCAGCGGGCTGGTCACCCGAGATTGAGGTCGAACCTCGCACCGTCGACGTTCGTATCGGCCATATTAGACGTGCGCTCAATCAATACGGCCGCGAAGTCGCACGCACTGTGCGATCAGTCGCCTACTCTCTCGACATGCGTTCGAGCCAACAGGGACCTGACCCATCAGAAATGTAGGCTCCCGGCGACCATCAGCGCGCGGCACAAGCGTCCGCAGGCTCTCAGGATCTTTCGTTCGCCCGGCTCCACCGAAGCTGCCGGTTGCCGCAATCCAAGTTTGTTTCTATGGTGGCAATTCAATTTCGGATGGTAAGACAAAATGGTGGCAACTCAAAAGGCGCCAGACGAAGTGGACGTCCGGGCGGGCTCGCGTCTCAAGTCGGCACGGCGACTGAAGCGAATGAGTCAAGCAGAGCTTGCTCGTATACTTGGCGTTACGTTTCAGCAGGTACAGAAGTATGAGAACGGGAAAAACCGCATAAGTGCCGGCAAAATTGTCGCTGCGGCAAACGCCCTCGGCGTGAAGCCGAGTTTCTTCTTCGATGAAGAGGATCGGGCGGCAAACGACGTTACGGACGCTTCGTCCGAGATGAACAGGCTGATTGATCTGGTGGCTGCGGGCGACGCGCTTGAGTTGAATACGCATTTTGCCAGAATCAAAACGCCGTCCCTGCGGAGAGCAGTCGTCTCATTTGTCACCGCGATAGCCACAGCAGGAGACGATCAAATCTAGAGCTCCGTCGGTTGTCCGTGTTCTATGTTGGCGAGTTCCTCCAGGACCATCGCTAGTAAATATATCAGAAACAGATAGCCTCCTTTTCGAGCAAGTTGAACCGTAGCTTGAATTTCATCGCGCGCTTTCGAAACCTCCAGGAGAACCTCCTTCTGCGTGGTGGCCATCTTGCTCCCCACGTCCATTTCTATTCTGCCGCAACAGGGTTCGGCAGCCGCCGCCGTTGAAGCACTCGATTGCTGTTTCCACGCAGTGCTTGCAGCATCTCCAGAGTACGGCGATCGAATTTGGCGACGACGGCTACCACGCTGTCCTTGCCGATCTCCCTCGGGATGCCGAGAGGCGTAACCAAGAAATTGAGCTGGACCAACCGCAAGAGCCAAATCGGTTCCATCTCGATGATGATTCGGTCGACGCCGGACTCCATGCCCCATTCCACGATGGCGGATAGTAATTCGTTGGCGATGGGACTTAGTGTGCGGCCGCGCTCGCGGTAGGGTCGAGCAACGCAGTAGCGGGTCCACTCCCAAATATGGTCGCCAACGGGTCTTTCGACTTCACACAAGTCAGCAAGGACGCTGGACAACAGATGCGGTTTTGTGGTTGGCAACATCCTTTGGTAGCCCACAACTCGACCGTCCTGCCTGCAGATCATGTGCAAGGCGTGATCATTGTCGAACTGGTCGATCTCGCGACGATCGGCATGTGCTAGATCGCACCAGCCCTTCTCCTCGACGAATACATCGTGACGAAGCCGATATGCCTCATCCATTTCGGTCCGGTACAGGCGGATGTTGTCGGCGGTGATGATTTCAATCATGACTGGCCCCCAAGAGATGGGCCAAGTGTGCTGTATCAGAACGACGCGAGACAGTGGGGAAGTCCCCACCTTGACAGACGCTAACTGATCAACCTGAGCCGGAAGGCCTCGGCGACGGCATGTGCTCGATTCACAGCACCGAGTTTCATTCGGATATTGTGTACGTGCTTGGCGACGGCCTTGTCGGAGACGCCCAAAATGACACCAATTTCCCAATCTGTTTTGCCCGCGGCGATCCAGGCCAAGGTCTCTCTCTCGCGGGCGGTCAGGCGTACCCTTGCGCGGACTTCGTTGTTCTTGAGTTCGACTGCTCTACCGAAGGCGAAACTCGCAATGAGCGTCATCACACCTTTTGCTTCGGGGGCGTCGTCGATGTGCGCGCCGGCGAATGAAAACCCGACATGGCGGCCATCCAGAGACAACAATGGTACGGTACAGCCGTTGCGCAACGAAAAGTCCGCGGCGCTAGCCATGACGTAACGCTCGCTTGTGCTGAGATCTGGTTGAGTGGGTAGCTCGGACCAAACAAAGGTTGGCTGTGCCCGAAGGACCCGGCGGATAGTAGGGTCTTGGAACAGCAATCCCCTGTGAAAATAGATTGTCGCCCAATCCTCTGGCCAGTCGGCCAAGAGGATATGACGCAATTGCTCGCCCGGTAACGTTCCCGGTTTCGGGATGAAACCCGCCAGAATTTTCTCAACCCCAAACGCCGCCGTTGCCCGCTTCACTGCTGTCGTGAGATCTGCGTGGTTGTTAATGCTTCGCACATCCGACAAAAATGAAAGCGTCCGCTCAAGGCCTATGGAAAGCTCGTTCGTCGCCATGCAAACACGTATAACGTGCCTGCGAATTCCCATCTATAGGAGCCGAGTTCCGAGAACGAGATCTCAGCAACACCAATGGCGCGCGAGGAGAGCTAGCTGGGCCGGCGTTTAAGCTGAACAAACACGCCGAACCAAAAGTTGTAGTCGCTCCGCCTCAGCTCTACGTAGGCATCGAGAGCACAGTATGCTGCTGCGGTGGCGGCTTCGTTGCTGTAGAGGGATCGCCGTCTGTCGCGGGGCCAGATTTCAACCAGACGATGATGCCTATCCTCGGTCCTTCGGCCGCATCTCTGACGAAGGCCGTGGATCTGTTCGCTGCCAATCAAAGGCGTAATCGAAAACGCGCACGATTTCCGAGAGGCTTCCCTCGAGGAGCGTCTGGATTCCGCGAAACGTCGGCAGGTCAAGTGCCTCCACGCGGAACAGGAGCGTATCGCCGATTGGTCGAATGACCGCGACCCCGCCGTCGAATCCAAGCCATATCTCTTTTTCGGTAAATCTGATCTGTTGACAGACGATCGCAATGCGGATGCAGACCTGCCTTGCAAGGCGCGTGGCGTCCGCAACGCTGACGCGGGCTTCGGCGACGTGTCCAGACATCAAGATCAAGTCCCATCTCCGTCGGATTGTTTCGCTCGTCGGCCGCCGGTAGATCATCGAACGAGCTGCGGGCAACTTCGATAGGTAGGTTTCGGTGCGCTGTGGCCGTTCCGGGCCTGATCTCCGGAACAGCTACGTCCCGCGTTTCGGCGGCTCAAGAAGAGACGGTGCATCGAGCGTAATCTCCGATCGGCGAACCGCCTCGACAATCGTCTGGACGACATTCACGGTCTCCAACTTGGTCCGGGCGTTCCTCAGGTGTGAGATCACAGTGCTCTCCGCTATATCCAGAATGATTGAGATCTCCCATGCCGTCTTACCGTTGGCGGTCCACTTCAAGACCTCTCGCTCCCTTGGGGTGAGTTTTCTCTCCTCGGAAGAATCTAGGGCAGCCATCTTGCCTCTCTGCAATTCGCCGGAGCGCGCACGGGCCGACCGCCGCTCAGGGATTGTTCCGGCGGGGTGATCGACGGTTCGGAACTCCACTCTTTTCGGCTGTGGGCGGCCTCCACGGCGGACGCAGTGTTGGATGCCGCATGCCATATCGGTTGCAGCTTACGGGTTTGCTCAACCTCAACGCAAGCTATTCGCGCTATGATTGCTTACTATAATAGGTAGCATTTCTCCGGCGTGCTCAAGATCGTTGACCCATGAAACTCACAGCCGTTTTCGCTAGAAATCTGCGACTATGCCGGCAGGCATCCGGCCTCTCTCAGGAGCGGCTGGCAGAATATGCCGGGCTTGATCGAAATTACATCGGCAAGCTTGAACGAGAAGAGTGTTCGCCGACGCTGGAAACGATCGAGGCCCTGTCGCTCGCGATGCAGATCGACGTTGAACGATTGATCCAGCGGAGCCCCCCAAATCGTTCCGGAAGAGTCTGAACCGCTCGGATAGCGTCCCAATCGTCCAAGAATTAGCAAGTCACGGATTATTCCGCACGGGTGAGTGAACCAGGTCCTCAACCGTGACGCCGAGAGCGTTTGCGATCTTGCTCAGCGAGACGATCGTGGGATTGCGCCGGCCAGCTTCCAACCCGCTCAGATATGCACGGGTTACGCCCGCCTGCAACGACAGGTCTTCCTGCGAAAGACTGCGTTCGCGACGAATTCGCAGCACGTTTAATCCAACGACGGCGCGGATATCCATGCGGTCATGGATGCGCGAGCGTTCACTTTAGAACGACACACTATAGTGAACATTCGCATTGACACGCACAACGAAAGGGCGTTTAAATGTTCATTATATGGAACAGTGTTTCGATTAAAGGAACATATGAATGTCGAATAATCTCTCCCTCGAGAAGGGGCTGTCGATCCTGGGTCTGCTGAAAGACTCGAAGGAGCCTTTGGGTGTGCGTGAGATCGCGCGTCGGCTCGATCTCAGTCCGGCGGTCGCTCAAAGACTGCTCAACACCCTCGCCGCGCAGAGCTACGTGGAGCAGGAGGCAGGAGGCCGCCGCTACCAGGTCGGTTATGCCGTCTTGGGACTTGCTCAACACGTGTTTCAGAGAGGCCGTCTCCTCATGCTCGGAGAGGAGGAACTCCGGGCGATGGCGGCGGGAGGTTGTTTCAACGGTTTTCTGGGTGTGCGGCGCGGTGCCTTGGGTGTCTATGTACTTGCCGTTCAGTCCGACAGCCCGGTCGTCATCCGCGCACTCTCCGGCGAAACCATGCCACTTCACTCGACGGCTCTTGGCAAGGCGCTCCTTTTCGAAATGGATGACAAGGCTGTCGCGGAGATTGTCGGTGATGGTCCATTCGAGCGGTTCACGGAACGGACTGTCACCGGTATCGAGGAGCTCAACAAGCAACTGCATATCGCGCGCTCGCTCGGCTATGCCACGGCAATTTCGGAGAACGTCGAGGGCGTGATCTCGGTCGGCGCACCGATCCACGATGCCGGCGGTTCTGTGATTGCCGCGATCAGCGTCGCATTTCCTCGCGCCGTTTACCCGAAGGTCAAAATCAGCGACGTCGCTCAGAGCGTCCTTGCCGCCGCGCGCCGGGTGTCCGGTGGGCTCGGCTTTGACGAACTGCCGTCAACGCAGGAGAAGGACAGCCCAAATGTTGCTTAACAAGGAGCGGCTGCAGGCCGCTATGTCTCAGCACGCGCTCGCGGCTATCGTCGCTACGGCGCCGGAAAACGTTCTCTATTCCAGTGGCTTCTGGTGTCTGCCCCAATGGATCCGACGGGGTCCGCAGGCCTTTGTCGTGCTTGCGGCAGGCGAAGGCGAATTCGCGTCCGTCGTGATCACCGGCACGTCAACGCTCGATCTCGTTGCGGACCAACAGGTTGCGGGGAGGGTGCGGCGCTATGGATCCTTCACTGTTGACGAGCATCCTTCTACGCATCTCGACATGGTCAGTTCGCGCCAAGCTCAGCTGCAGCGTCTTCCCGACGACGGCAATGCCGTCGAAGCTCTGATCCTTGAACTCGGGACGGCGGGGCATGCCAAGGGCCGCCTCGGCATTGACGAAGGCGGCCTGATGCCCGGTGACATGGAACGGCTGGAGCGTGGCTTGCCGGACGTCACCTGGGTCAAGGCCGCCTCAATTCTACGTAGCGTTCGTGCCGTGAAAACCAAGGAAGAGATTTCGAGGCTAAGAACCATTGCGCGGATCACAGAGAGATCCGTCCAGGCTGCATTATCAATCGCGCATGAAGGGGCCACCGAGATCGATTTGGCCCGGGCGTTCCACGCACAGACAGTTCAAGAGGACGGCTTCCCGGTGCTCGGTTGCATTGGTTTCGGCGAGCGCAGTGCGCTCATGAATGTCCAACCTTCCGATCGGCCCCTCCGTCACGGCGACATCATCCGCTTCGACGTTGGCGGGCATTATCGCAACTATCGCGCGGACATCGCCCGGATTGCGAGTTTCGGCGAGCCAACCCGGGAAATGGCTCTCAAATACAGGGCGCTCAGAAGAGGCGTGCAGCGGGGCATCGAGTACATGCGGCCAGGTGTGCGAGCGTCGGATGTCTTTCAGGTCGTCCTGGAAACCGTGCGCAAGGAAGGAATTCCTCACTACCAGCGCAATCATGTGGGGCACGGAATCGGCCTGGACGGCTATGACCTTCCACTCCTTTCTCCAGCCAGCTCCGACCTCCTCGAGGAAGGCATGGTCCTGTGTATCGAAACCCCGTATTACGAACTCGGTTGCGTGGGTCTCCAGGTTGAGGACATGCTCTTGATACGTCCAGACGGTGTCGAGATGCTCACTGACATCTGTGAAGACATGGTGGTGCTTCACTGATGTCCAGACCAGCTGCCCTTTCCTGTTATCGATGTGAAGCGCGTTTTCCCTTGGCTCAGGCGATTGACTCGCGCGGGTGCCCGGCGTGCTTCGACATCGCTCCGTCGAACCTCCACCTAATCTATAGCTCCGCACCTGATCGTGAACGAGCGTCTGCGCCAGGGGTATTGCCAACCTCCCTCTGGCGCTACGCGGACCGGTTGCCATTCGACGGGCAGATTGCGATGAGCCTCGGCGAGGGACTGACCCCGCTTCTCGCGGCAAGGCGCCTCGGTTCAGAGATTGGAGTTCCCAATCTCTTCATCAAGAACGAAGGCCACAACCCGACATGGTCACACAAGGATCGCTTCTCGACCGTGGCTCTGACTGCGGCAGTCGACTCGGGCGCTACGATTGTCGCGACGAGCTCCACCGGCAATGCGGGTGCATCTCTCGCAGCCTACGCTGCGCGCGCCGGGCTGCCCTGCATTGTCGCAACCTCGACCGGATCCTCCGGGCCAATGATCTCGCAAATACGAAAGTACGGCGCTCGGGTCGTCGCGTTCGAACAAAAGGCCGACCGCTGGGAATTCCTCAAGAGAGGCGTAGAAAGGTTCGGCTGGTTTGCGACCTCGCCCTATCGACACCCTGTCGTTGGAAGCCATCCTATCGGGATCGAGGGATACAAGACCATCGCCTTTGAAATCGCCGAGCAAATGTCAGGCGAGGTGCCCGACTGGTGTGCGCTGCCCGTCTGCTACGGTGACGCGCTGGTAGGTGTCTGGCTCGGGTTTCGAGAACTCTTGAGGGATGGTGCGATCGCCCGTATCCCGCGTCTGCTTGCGGCAGAGGCCCATGGATCGCTGCGAATGGCACTCGAACTGGAAACCGATCGCATTCCCGAGGTGCGCCCCCATTTCGATGCCTTGGCCATTTCGGTCGGTGCGTCGCGAAGCACATTCCAGGCTCTCAAGGCTCTACGCGAGACGGGTGGTGTCGCCATTCCGGTCGGCAATGACGGCCTGATCGGTTTCCAGGAGCAAATTGCCGCGACGGAGGGGGCCTTCCTGGAATTGTCCTCCGTCATGTCGGTCGCAGCAGTCGCTGCGGCCAGACGAGATGGCGTCATCAGGGGGCATGAAACGGTCATATCTGTTGTGACCGCGTCCGGGTTGAAGGACGTCGACCGTTCTTCTTCGCCGGAGACGGTACGTTCTTTCGCCGATGTCGAAACAGCTTTGGAATCATTCGAAGCGACGGGAGGAAACCACTTGACGGCCTGAGGGTCGAAACATCCAGCACCAAGAAGAGGGAACACCATGAAAAGAAGGAATTTCTTGTCGGCCGCAGCAGTTCTTGCAGCGGGCGCTCCCAGACTATCGTTTGCCGCCATGCAGACCTATCTCCAAGACAATGCGACCATGATCGTTGGTTTCTCGGCGGGCGGCGCGGGAGATGTCGCAAGTCGGGTCGTTGCAAACTATGTCAAAACCAGCCGCGGAATGGTGTTGACGCCAGATTTTCGACCGGGCGCCGGTGGGACAATCGCGACGGACCAGGTTCGTCGCGCGCCGGCCGACGGGTCGGTCATTTCCCTCTTCTCGGTCAGTCCGCTCCTGGTCGCACCGCACCTTGCCAAGGTACCGTACGATTCCTCGCGCGACTTTACCTATATTGCGAGTTACGTGGGTATATCGGTCCCCTGTTTCGTACGCAGCGGTAGTCCCTTCCGCACATGGGACGAGATGCTCGACTACGCGCGGAAGGAGCCGACCAAGCTCCGCTGGGCGACGGCGGCGCCACGTGGGCTCGCACACATAGCCACCGATGCGGCGTTCCGGACCGAAAAGGTTACCGCGACTTTCGTGCCATTCAAGGGTGGAGCGGACGCCGTGACGGCATTGTTGGGTGGCCATATTGACATGGTGGTCTCGTCCGATTTCGGACCACATCTTGCGGCGGGCACAATCCGCCTGCTCGCGGAGACGAGCCCAAACCCAAATGCCAGTCTCCCCGGCGTCGTCAGTTTCGCTGAGCGCGGCTACCCGATCGCAATCCCCGCCTCTTACGGACTTTTTGGTCCGGCGGGAATGCCGACTGCCGTAATTGCATGGTGGGAGGATGCGCTCAGCGAAATGACCAGGAGCGCCATGTATGCGGATTTCCTTAACGTCATCAATGGCTATCCGCTGTTCCAGAAGAGCGATGAGTTCACGCGGCTGGCAAACAATGCCTTCGTGGAAATCGGCCGCCAAATAGATCAGATGGGTATCCGCCTATGACTGCGACGCGTCTTGTTCCCTACATGCTGTCAGCTCTGGGTCTCGGAACGGCAGCCTATGCTCTTGACCTCGGTCTCTGGGCATATGGCGGACCGGCGGCAGGCCTCTTCCCGTTCATGGCGTCGCTCCTCCTGATCGGCACAAGCCTTGCCAGCACGCGCGAACACGTGGCGGAGGGCGGTCCAATCGAAGTCGCGCGCCTCCTTGCCTACTGTTTCGCGCTCGGATCCTATTGCCTTCTCCTGGAGGGAGTCGGATTTGTTCCGTCGACGTTCATGTTCCTCGTTGGCGTCTTCATCCTGGTGGAACGGATGAACTGGCAACGATCGGTTCTTTTGGCAGCACTCTTCGCGCTTGCGACGTGGACATTGTTCGAGACTCTTCTCTCGGTGCCGCTTCCACATGGCGAATGGAGGTTCTGATGCTGGATTCCTTCTCGCAACTGTTCATGGGACTGGGCATCGCGCTCGAACCGGGCAACCTCGCCGTAGCACTGATCGGCACGATTCTCGGGACCGCCGTCGGCGTTCTTCCCGGGCTCGGTCCGTCGGCGACCGTCAGCCTTCTGCTCCCGGTGACGGTGATGCTGGATCAGACGAGCGCAATCATTCTGCTGTCCGGCATCTACTACGGTTCGCAATATGGTGGCTCCATCACTTCGGTGCTGATGCGCGTGCCTGGGGAGGCCGCTAGCCTGACGACATGTTTCGACGGCTATCCGATGGCACGGCAAGGCCGGGCAGGGGCGGCGCTCGGGATCAGCGCGTTCGGCAGCTTCATCGCCGGGATTAGCGCCACACTGGCGATCGCCATTGTCGGGCCTGCCTTCACCTCCGTTGCACTGGCGTTCGGGCCGGTTGAGAAGACTTCCATCGTGCTTCTCGGATTGGTCCTTGCGGCAAGCATCGGGGAAGGACCGCGCATCAGAGCCTGGGCCATGGTCGCGCTCGGACTTTTGCTTTCGACCGTGGGTGTGGATTTGATTTCAGGGGAGGAGCGCTTCACATTCAATATCAGCTATCTCCGCGACGGCTTCAACATTGCCGTCCTGGCGATGGGTCTATTTGGGGTCAGCGAGATGTTGATGATGGCCGAGCGAAGGGACGCGTTCGAGGCCGAGCCCACCCCTTCATACCGCCTGCGTGATCTGCTTCCGACCCGAATGGACTGGAAGGATTCCACGGGCCCGATAGCCCGCGGAACCGTCCTTGGCTTCTTTCTTGGACTTCTGCCGGGCGGCGGGGCACTGGTCGCGGGGTTTGGCAGCTATCTGCTCGAGAAGAAGCTATCTCGTACTCCGGAACGTTTTGGCAAAGGCGCTATCGAAGGTGTCGCTGGACCGGAGAGCGCCAACAACGCGGCGGCGCAGGCAAGTTTCATCCCGATGCTCTGCCTCGGCATTCCCGCCAATGCGGTCATCGGGATCATTATGGGTGCCCTGCTGATGCAGAACGTCGTGCCCGGGCCACAGATCCTCGTCGAGCATCCGCAGCTCTTCTGGGGCATTGTCGCCAGCATGCTCGTCGGAAATGCCATGCTCATTGTGCTGAACGTGCCGCTGATCCGCGTCTTCGTTCTGTTGTTGAAGATCCCGCAGACGCTCATGGCGCCTCTCATCGTGCTCTTTTGCGTCATCGGCGCATTCAGCATGAACAACAGTATGTTCGACGTCGGCGTCGTTATCGCTTGCGGCTTCGTCGCATATGGATTGCGCAAGGCTGGCTTCGATCTCGCGCCGCTGCTGCTCGCCTTCCTCCTTGGATCGCTCCTGGAGGAAGACTTCCGGCAAAGCCTGATCCTTGGCCTCGGCGATCCCTCGGTCTTCGTTGATAGCCCGATTAGCCTCTCCGTGATCCTCTTCACGATCGCGGTCCTCATCGTGCCATTGGTCAAGCGCATGGGGACCTACATCCGCAGGCCTTGCTGATACAAGGGTTGGGAGGCGGCGTGGTTCGCCTTCTTCGACCTTTCCTGAGAAAACCCCAAGGCCCGGTAGGCCCGCATCTGCTTGATGCCAGTCTCTCGCGAGCAGGCGAACACCCGCGCGAAGTCGCCAGAAAGGATCCGTTATGCAGCACGAACATCTGAAGACGATTGAGCAACGCCTTTTGTGGCTCTCACACTGGATGATCCACCACGCCAACCATGTTCGCCCCAAGGTGGACGGGATCAAAGTGGGCGGTCATCAGGCGTCATCCGCATCCCTGGTGTCGATCATGACGGCACTCTATTTCTCGGCCTTGCGCCCCGAAGACCGGGTGGCAGTCAAGCCCCACGCTTCGCCCGTCTTCCATGCAATCCAGTACCTCATGGGCAATCTCTCCCGCGATAAGATGGAGAATTTCCGGGGCTACCATGGCGTTCAGAGCTATCCGAGCCGTACTAAGGACGTCGATGATGTGGACTTTTCGACCGGATCCGTCGGCCTGGGTGCGGCGTTCACGTCCTTTGCCTCGATCGTGCAGGATTACGTTGGGTCCAAAGAATGGGGCAGAGACCTTAAGACGGGAAGAATGGTTGCTCTGGTCGGGGACGCTGAGCTCGATGAAGGCAATGTCTACGAGTGTTTACAGGAGGGCTGGAAGCAGGGACTGCGGAACACCTGGTGGATCATTGACTACAATCGACAGTCTCTCGACGGCATCGTGCATGAGGGCCTCTTCCGCCGGATAGAGGATATCTTCAACGCCTTTGGCTGGGACGTTGCTCGCCTGAAATACGGCGTTCTGCAACGGGCTGCCTTCGACGAGCCCGGCGGTTCCCGGCTGCGGGAGTGGATCGACAATTGCCCCAATCAACTCTATTCGGCCTTGACCTTCATGGGCGGGGCAGTCTGGCGCAAGCAGCTCATGGACGATCTCGGCGACCAGGGCGACGTCACAGCCCTGATCGATCGGCGTAGCGACGAGGAGCTCGCAACGCTGATGGAGAATCTCGGCGGCAACTGCGTTTCGACGATGGCCGATGCCTTCGCGGCTATCGACCATGATCGTCCGACCTGCTTCCTCGCCTATACGATCAAGGGGTGGGGCACTCCGATCGCAGGTCACAAGGACAATCACGGCGGTCTCATGACCAAGTCTCAGATGGCAGCATGGCAGGCACATATGGGAGTGCCGGAGGGCCAGGAATGGGAGAGGCTGGCGGCAGTTGCCGACCCGGCACGGCTACAGGAATTTCTCGATGCGGTTCCCTTCTTCCAGAAAGGGCGCCGGCGGTACGAGGACAGGGCGCTCGCGGTGCCAGGAATTGAGGCGGAGATCGGGGGAGAAATCTCCAGCCAGATGGCGTTCGGCAAAATCCTTGACCAACTATCGAAGGGCGACAGCGAACTTGCTTCGCGCATCGTCACGATGTCGCCGGATGTGACAGGAACCACAAATCTCGGCCCGTGGGTTAATCGGCGAAAGCTCTTTGCCAGGCAGGCGCGCCCCGACATATTCATCGACCGAAAAATTCCTTCCACCGCCAGGTGGGAATTCACCCCACGCGGTCAGCATATCGAACTCGGCATCGCCGAAATGAACCTCTTCCTCCTGCTTGGAGCCGCCGGTCTTTCTCACTCGCTCTTCGAAAAGCGGCTCCTGCCCATCGGAACCGTCTACGATCCTTTTGTCGCGCGTGGTCTCGATGCGCTGAACTATTCCTGCTACCAGGACGCCCGCTTCATGATCGTGGGGACACCGTCGGGTGTCACTCTGGCGCCGGAGGGCGGCGCCCATCAGTCGATTGGCTCTCCACTCATAGGCATGTCGCAGGACGGTCTGGCTTCCTTCGAGCCCGCCTTCGCAGATGAACTAGCGGTCATCATGTCCTGGGCGCTTGACTACATGCAGAGAAATGGTGGTACCGATCCCGACGAGCGCACCTGGCTGCGAGACGAGACAGGGGGGTCGATTTATCTGCGCCTTTCGACGAACCCGATCGAGCAACCGGCAAAGCGGCTTGACGACGATTTCCGACAGGGCGCGGTCGACGGAGCATATTGGTTGCGCAAGCCCGGCCCGAACTGTGAAGTCGTGATTGCCTATCAGGGTGTCATTGCGCCCGAGGCGATCAAGGCCGCCGGGATTATTGGAGAGAGCAGGCGGGATGTCGGCGTCCTGGCCGTTACCTCTGCAGACCGGCTGCATGCTGGCTGGACGGCCGCACAGCGGGCGCGCGCTCGAGGGGTAAGGCAGGCGCGCTGCCATGTCGAAAACCTGATGATGGACATCCCGTCGCACTGCAAGATTACAACGGTGATTGACGGCCATCCCGCGACGCTGTCATGGCTCGGCTCGGTTACAGGGCATCAGACGGTACCACTTGGTGTCGAGCATTTCGGGCAGACAGGCACAATTGCTGACCTCTACCGTCATTTCGGAATCGATGCGGCAGGCATCGTCGAAAAGGTGGCGGTTCTGACCGCTGGGCGGCCCTTGAAGGTGGCGCTTGCCTGAGCGCTGCGACCGGAGGAGAGGGTGCCGCTGGTGGTGGCAATCTGGCGTGGTTGTCTCACCCGAGGCCGCAGCGCTCACCTCACCAAGACCAACGGCGGCAATAAGCCTACTGCCGATGCGAGCATTTGGCTGCGCGGCAGTCGGGCCGGGCATCATATACCGATGCCAGCCGGACGGGGCATCCACCCCATCAGTTCAGATTGGCGTCACGCCCTTCATGTTCGACGCATATTGGTGGCCACGCTATTCTGACGGTGCTTTCGGGGCAGCGGCATCCGCCTACATCATCCGTTTCAATCAATTGATCCGCTTGCCGGACTTAGCGTCAAAGAGATGCACGACGTCCGCGGTCCCTGCGAGATGGACCGGCTGACCGACAGAGATTTCCATGTCGCGTGCAAACTCGACCGAGATCATCGCGCCGTCGGCAATCTCGACATAACCGAAGGTCTGGCTTCCGAGCCGTTCGGCCACGGCGACCTTGCCGAAGAACCAGGCCCGTTCAGGCCCGGCGACGGGTACCAGATCGCTCGGCCTCACCCCGAAGACAACATGACGGTCTCGGTTCTCCGGCGCCACGGCCGGCAGGCCAGGGATCGTGAACTCGCGGCCATCGATGAAACGGACGCGCGTGCCGCCCTCTATGGTTTCGAGCGTCGCCGCAAGCGTGTTCATGGTCGGGCTGCCGATGAAGCGGGCGACGAACAGGCTTGCGGGACGATGGTATAGGTCAAGCGGCTTGCCGATCTGTTCGACCACGCCGCCATTCATCACCACGATCCGGTCCGCCAGCGTCATCGCCTCGACCTGATCGTGGGTGACGTAGACGGTGGTGGCCTTCATCCGTCCGTGCAGCTTGGCGATCTCAAGGCGCATTTCAACGCGCAGGGCCGCGTCGAGGTTGGACAGCGGTTCGTCGAACAGGAAGGCCGATGGTTCGCGCACGATGGCGCGGCCCATGGCGACGCGCTGGCGCTGGCCACCCGAAAGCTGGGCGGGGCGACGATCGAGAAACGAACCGATCTTCAGGATGTCGGCGGCGCGGGCGACGCTGTCTTCAATCGTCCTATCGTCGGCGCCGCGCATCTTCAGGCCGAAGGCCATGTTCTCCCTGACGCTCATGTGGGGATAGAGCGCGTAATCCTGGAACACCATAGCGATGTCTCGCTCGGAGGGCGGCAGCGCGTTCACCACCTTGCCCGACATCAGAAGCTCGCCGCCGCTGATGTCCTCCAGCCCGGCGATCATGCGCAGCAGCGTTGATTTACCGCAGCCCGAAGGGCCGACCAGCACGATGAACTCCCCGCTTTCGATGTCGATGTCGACATCGTGGATCACCTGCAGCGCGCCATAGGACTTGCGGACCTGCCTCAGCGAAATTGCACCCACCCTTGTCTCCTCCCATGGCCAAAACAGGCCTTGACGTCATTTATCAATATCATTATCGATAATGGCGACGATACGTCAAGCAACTCCTCGAGCGAAACCGAATGTCGTATTTTTCACAGCGCAGCCATGGACGTGCAAGCCAGGGAAAGCCGGCGAAATCGGCGGTAGCTTTCAACGGGTTGAAGCGCGAGATCATGCTTGGCTTGCTTCCCCCGGGTGCCGCTCTGACCGAGCTTGAGCTCGCCGCGCATTTCGGCTGCAGTCAGGGCACTGTGAGAGAGGCGCTGCTGCAGTTGCAGGAGGAGGGGCTGGTTCTGCGTAACGGCCATCGCGGCACGCAAGTGTCGCAGTGCACCGAAGCCGAGGCCGTGGAAATGTTCCGCGTCCGTCAGCAGATCGAATGCAGCGGCGTGGCCCGTGTCATGGGCGCGCGGCGCATGTCGCTCGTCGCAGATCTGCGTGAGCTCCTGGCGGAGATGGTCGAGGCCGCGAAGGCCGGCGACGAGTTGGAGCTTGCTTCTCACGACCGTGACTTCCATCGCCGGATCCTGCGCGACGCCGAACTGCCGGCGCTGGATCCGATCTTGCATCGTTGCCTGATCCACAATCACCGCTTCAAGATTTCGCGCTCCTCGGCACCGCGCGATCTCGTGGCAACCGCGCGACGTCATGGCGCGATCATCGATGCGATCGCCGAAGGTGATGTCACGGCTGCGCGCGATGCATTGCGCCACCATATTGCGACAATCGTCGACTTGGGCCCGAGCGTTTTTCCGGATGCGGCGCAATGATGCCGCAACCCCGCGATTTTCCGAGTGAACTGTCCGCCGAAATGGCGGCGCTGTCGGCCCGCGTCCTTTCGGAGGATGGGCCGCAGCCGGACGCCACGCTGATGCCGTCGGCCGATGGGCGAGCCCTTGTCGAGCGCAACAATGCCCGCTGGAATCAGGATCTGCCACCCCTCGCGCTTCGCGAGACGGTTCTTGTCGAGGCCGACCCCGTGCTCGGATCCGCCCCGCGAAAGCTTGAAGTTCTGGTTCCGAGCCATGCCGGCCCCGGCGCGCTGATCTTTGTCCATGGTGGCGGTTTCTGTTTCTGTAGTCCGGCGACGCACGAGCGCTGTGCCCGGTTGCTGGCGATCGAGAGCGGACTTCCGGTCCTGATGCCCGATTACCGTTTGGCGCCGGAAGATCCGTTCCCCGCCGGCCTGCGCGATGTGATCGCGGCGCTGCGCAATGCCTTCAAGGCTACTCGTCATCTGGGTGTCGAGGCCGGTCCCTTGTTGATTTCTGGCGATTCCGCCGGCGCCAACCTGGCGCTTACGGCACTCTTGCATGAACAGGCCGCCGGCCAGCCGGACATTGCCGGGGCCTTGCTGTTTTATGGCACCTACGGCTGTGACTTCGACACCCCGTCCTATCTGAAATTTGCCGAGGGACCGGGGCTGACGCGGGCCAAGATGCAACGCTACTGGTCGGCCTATGCTGGAAATCGCGACGCCACGACGCTCGCGGCTGACGTTCTGGCTTCGCCACTCTCGGCATCGGACGAGGGGCTGTCCCGGCTGCCACCGCTTTACCTGATGGCGGCCGGCATCGATCCGCTGCTGTCGGACACGCTACGATTGGAGGCACGGCTGAGCGCGCTCGGCCGCCCGGAGACGACCACGATCCATCCGGGCGTGGTGCATGGATTTCTGCAACACAGCATCGACCTCGAGGCGGCGCGGGAGGCGCTCAGGCTCGCAGGCGGGCAAGCAAGACGGATGGCTGCCAAAGCGTGGTCCAACCATTTGAGGAGGAGGAAAGCATGAACTACGTGAAGACATTGACCATGGGCGTGGCCCTTGGCGCTATGCTGGCCGCTGGGGCCGCTCAGGCCGATACCGTGCGTTTCTGGTATCACTTCGACAATCCGGAAAACCCGATGGCGGACCTGGTCAAGAAGTTCGAGGCGGCCAATCCGGACATCAAGATTGAAGCCGAAAACGTTCCATGGAACAGCTATTACGACCAGCTCTATACATCGCTGGTGGGCGGCAATGCGCCGGACGCAGCCATGGTGAAACTGTTTGCCCAGCCGCGCCTGGCCGAAATGGGCGCGCTGGAGCCAATCGGCGAGCGCATCGATGCCTGGCCCGGCAAGGCGGACCTGCTCGATAATCTGCTGGAGCTCAACAAGGGCGCTGACGGCAATCAGTACTATCTGCCGATCCAGTATGTCGTGCTGTATCTCTACTATCGCGCCGACCTGTTCGAGCAGGCGGGGTTGAAGCCGCCGGCCACCTGCGATGAGTTTCGCGAAGCCGCGATCAAGCTGACCAAGGCGCCGGAGACCTACGGTTTCGGTCTTCGTGGCGGCAAGGGCGGCTGGGACCAGTGGGGCGCCTTCGTTCTCTCCCAGGGCGCCGAACTGAAGCCCGGCGGGCTGACGAGCGACAAGGCGGTCGCCGCCAACCAGTGGCTGATCGACCTGTTCCAGAAGGACAAGGTCATTCCGCCGTCCGCCCCCAATGACGGTTTCCAGGAAATTACCGGTGCCTTCAAGAGCGGTAAGACGGCGATGACGATCCACCATATCGGCTCGTCCAACGACATGGTGAAAGCGCTCGGCGATAAGGTTTCGGCGGTGCCGGTGCCGGAATGCGGGGGCGGTCGCTGGACCTCCTACGGCGACGAGTCGCTGGCGATCTTCTCGTCATCGCAGGCGAAGGACTCCGCCTGGAAATGGATCTCCTTCCTCGCCGAGGGCGAAAACAACGTGGCGTTCAACAAGGCGACCGGCCAGATGACGGTGACCCAGAGCGGCGCGGCTGACTGGAAGCTGCATGAACGCCGCTTCGTCGACGCGACCGTCAACTCGCTGCCTTTTGCCCATGTGCTGCCGCAGAACACCGCGACGTCGGAATTCGTCAATACCGCTTGGCAGACCAGCATGCAGCAGGCACTGACCGGTCAGATCACCTCCAGGCAGATGATGGAGCAACTGGAAGGTCTGTTCGCGCAGTAAGGCGAACCTCCTGGGGCGCCATAGCGGCGCTCCTTGCCCTCTCGCCGTCTCCTAATTCCGGGGAAGGGGCAGGCAATTGGCGCACTCTGCTGCCCAAGCTTTGCTGGACGGCGGAAATGCCCCAACGGGGGAAAGCGGCGGGGTAGGGGACGGCACTTGGCGGAGTGTTGTCCCCTTTATCCGCGCCACCGCGTGTCCGGCGTTGCGCAACGCGTGGCCCACTCCCGCCACTCAAGACCATACCCGCGCGGTTTTACCGGGCGGCCTGTCCCACCAGCCGAAAGGCGAGGATCAAGATCATGTCGACCGTCGTTTCCCCCCATCAGTCTCGCGTCGTCATCGCGCCCGCGCTGTCGACCCGGCTGATGCCCTATGCGCTGCTCGCGCCGGCCTTCCTGGTCACCCTGTTCATCGTCTTTTTCCCGATGGCGCAGGCGGTCTATACCAGTTTCTTCGACCTGATCCTGTGGAAGCCCAACGCTTCCAAGTTCGTCGGCTTCGGTAACTACATCAAGCTGTTCCAGGATCCCGTGTTCTGGACGGCGCTCGGTCACACCGCCATCTGGATTGGCCTCACCGTACCCTTGCAGATGGGCCTCGGGCTTGTCGCGGCGCTGCTGCTGAACCGTGAATTTCCCTGGCGTGGCCTGGCGCGGGCGCTGATGATCATCCCCTGGGCCTTGCCAAGCGTGGTCATCGCGCTGATGTGGCGCTGGATCTATGACCCCAATACCGGTGTGCTGAACGACATCCTGCTGCATCTGTCAATCATCCAGACGGCCGTGCCGTGGCTGGCCGATCCGGATCTGGCGCTCTACGCCATCATCGCCACGCTCACTTGGCAGGGCTTTCCGTTCTTCGCCGTGATGATCCTCGCCGGCCTGCAGGGCATTCCGAAAAGCCAGTACGAGGCGGCCTCGATCGACGGCGCCACGGCGTGGCGGCAGTTCCGCCACATCACGCTGCCCGGCATCGCGCCGGTGCTTGCGACCGCCGGATTGCTGCGCGTCATCTGGGTGGCCAATTCCATGGACGTGATCTTCGTCATGACCGGCGGCGGCCCCGGCTATGCAACCCATACGCTGCCGCTCTATGCCTTTGTCCGCGCCCGGCAAAACCTCGATTTCGGCTATGGCACCGCCGTTGCCGTCACCTTCACCCTGCTGCTCGGCGCCGTCGTCGCCGTCTATCTGATGCGCACCATGCGGGAGGTCGAACGATGAACAAGCCCTCCACGCTCCGGCGCATCCTGACCACAGACCTGCCGGTGGCGCTCATCGTGCTGTTTGCCATGGCACCGTTCGTCTGGATCATCCTGACGTCGCTGACACCGACGGCCATCCTGAATGCCACCGGCGTCTCGCTCTCGCCCACCGGATGGAGCCTCGACAACTATTCGAGACTGTTCCGCCAGACCAGCTTCCTCGGCAACATGCTGGACAGCCTGATCATCGCCGGCGGCACCGTGGTTGTCGGGCTCGCGGTCTCGGTCACCGCCGCCTATTCCTTCTCGCGCTTCCGCTTTCCCGGTCGCAAGCTGATCATGCTGCAGTTCCTGCTGATCAACATGTTCCCGATCGTGCTGTTGATCCTGCCGCTGTTCATGCTGATGCGAACGGCCGGCATTCTTGACACGCATTTCGGCCTGATCCTCGCCAATGCAACGGTCGCCATACCCTTCGCTGTGTGGATGCTGACCAGCTATATCGGCGCCATCCCCAAAAGCCTGGACGAGGCGGCGATGATCGACGGTTGCTCGCGGCTCACCGCCCTGCGCCGGGTCGTGCTGCCGCTCACCATGCCGGGCATCATCTCGACCGGCATCTACATCTTTATCACCGCCTGGAACGAATATCTCTATGCGCTGACGCTTGGCGGGCGAAACGTTCGTCCCGTCACCGTCGCGATCCAGACGTTGATCGGCGAATACCAGATCGAATGGGGCCTGCTGTCGGCGGGCGCCGTGGCCGGCGCCATGCCCGCCACCCTCCTGTTTCTCATTGTCCAGCGTCGCCTGATTGGCGGTCTTACCCAAGGGGCCGTCAAGGGCTGAGTTCTCAGAAATAAAGGAATGACCATGAACCCCGTCGGGTTGATTTCAATGCAATATGCAAGGCCCTTCACGGCCGAGCATTTCCATCTCTTTTCCCGCATGCGCGCGCTCGGCTACGATTTCGTCGAGCTGCTGGTGCCCGAGCCCGGCGAACTGGATCTCGCCGACACCCGCAAGGCGCTGGAAGATGCCGGCCTCGGCATCGTCCTCGCCGCCCGCGTCAATCTGGAACGCAACCTCTCCTCGGAGGACCAGACCGCCTATCGCGGCGGGGTAGACTACCTGAAATATGCCGTCGATACCGCCGCAGCACTCGGAGCTGCCATCGTCGGCGGGCCGCTGACCGGCAATCCGCTGGTGTTTGCAGGCCGCGCGCCGAAGCCGGTCGAGGAAAGCGAGCGTCATGCCCGCAAGGCACGCTGCGTGGCGGGGCTGCGCGAAGCCGGTGACCATGCGGCCAAGATCGGTGTCACCCTTGCGGTGGAACCGCTTAACCGCTTCGAAAGCGATGTGCTGTGCACGACGCAGCAGGCGATGGAGCTGCTCGACGCCGTCTCCCATCCAGCCGTGAAAATGATGCTCGACACCTTTCACATGCACATGGAGGAGGCCGACATCGCCGAGGCGATCTTGCTGGCCAGCGATTGGCTGGTGCATTTCCAGGCCAATGAGAACCATCGCGGCTTTCCCGGCACCGGCGCCACCGACTGGGTCGCTGTGTTCCGGGCGCTGCATCAGATCGGCTACAAGGGGCCGGTCTCGCTTGAGCCTTTCCGCCGCAACGACGACCGTTTCGGCGTTCCCTTCGCCCAGTGGCGCCCGCCGCACGAGGACGAAAGCGAACGGCTGGCGGCTAGCGCAGACTTCATCAAATCTCACATCATGTTGACGGAATTTCGCAGATGACACTGAAAATTGGCTGGATCGGTTGCGGCGTGCACGCAACCCAGATGCTTCTTCCCCAGGTGGTGCGCCACGATGTGCAGCTTGCCGCGCTCTGCGATATCGACGGTGCGCGGCTCGCGGCCGCCGGACGGCAGTTCGGCGTGTCGAAACTGACCAGCGATGCCGCCGAACTGATCGCGACCCCCGGCCTCGACGCCATCGGCATGGCCGTTGGCCCCGACCAGCACTTGATGTTCGGCAAGGCAGCGCTGGAACGCGGCCTGCCGGTCTTCATGGAAAAGCCGCCATCCGGCAGCGCTGCCGGCGCCCGCGAACTGCTGGCGGCTTCGGAGAAGGCGAAGAAGCCGCTGCTGGTCGGCTTCATGAAGCGCTATTCCGCCGGCAACAAGATCGCCGCCAATATCGTCAAGTCCGGCCGCTTCGGTCCGGTTCTCGGTCTTACCGGCTATTACATGACGGCGCCCGGCTATTTCGTCGGCAATGTCGACTATACCGGCTTCTTCCTGCATCACTGCGTGCACTACATGGACCTCGTTTCCTTCCTCGTCTCGCCGGTGAAAAAGCTCACCGCGCGCAAGGTGGAGAAAGAGCCGGGCAAGGTCCTCTTCCACATCAGCCTCGATTTCGACTGCGGAGCCATCGGCACCATCGCCATGGGCACGATCCAGTCGCGTGGCGCGCCGGTGGAGCGCATCGAACTGATGGGCGACCACCAGCGCATCGAGGTCGACAATGTCATCGACGTTCGGTGGAATCGCAATCCGCCCTTCAAGATCGAGGATCCGCAGGCGATCCTGATCGAGGGAACGGATAGCCTCACCTGGAAGCCGAACTTCACCGCCGCCGCCAACGAGGACCCGAAGGGCTACCATTCCCTGCTTCAGGACGTCATCCCGGCGCTGGGCGGCGCATCCACCCCGGCGCCGACGATCGCCGACGGGGTGGTGGCGATGGAGCGGCTGGAAACCTTGCGGCGCGAACTGGTTCTCTAGTGGAGAGCGGGAGCTCAGCAAGCTCGATTGATCATCTTGCCGAGATGTCCTGCGCACGCGTGGAACCTCTCGGTCGGTGCGTTTCAGGCAGTGGAGCGAGGGGCGGCGCAGGGATACCTCGCCATGTCCGAGAGTGTCGATGGATCTCGCATCGATGCGGGGACTGAAGCTCCCGATCCCATCTATTGTTGTGCCGAACATAAGCCTTGGCGATGCTGAAGGCCGTTGGTCCAGCCGGCAGGCGTAACCTTGCCCGGCCTTTTGGCGGAAAACCAGAATTCTTTGTCATTTCCAACAGTGTCGCTGACCGATAACGTGTATTCGAACAAGCACGCAAGAGAGCATCGATATGAAAGCGCTGATCGCCGGAGGCGGCATCGGAGCGCGTCAATCTCTTCGAATGCTGGCGCGGTCAGCGTGCGCTCGATGTCTGGCGCAAGGTGGCAAAAGGAGCGTTGCGGGGGAAACCCAAGGAGATCGCGGTGAACCTCTATCGCACCGGTAGGGCGGAAACGCCCTTCTGAAAACGGGAAGCTGCCGGCCCGTCGACCGATGGGCAGCCGTTTTACAGGCAATCACTCGAACACTCTCGATGAGGTCGGGAATGAACACCACCAGCAAGATCACCCGTGAAATTGTCGAATGCTTTCATACCGCATTCGAGGAGCATCGCCCCAATGATCTCGACGACCTGATCGGCGAGGGGTGCGTGCTTGAAAACACCGCGCCGGCCCCGGACGGTGCTCGATATGAGGGGCGGGAGGCGTGCCTTGAGTTCTGGCGGGGAATCGCGTCCTCGAAGAATCTCGTCTTTGACGCTGAAGAGATCTGGGTGAGCGAGGACCGCGGAATTATCCGCTGGAAACTCCGGTGGGGCAACGACGCGACGGACTGGGTTCGGGGCGTGAACATCATGCGTGTCCGGGACGGGAAGATCGTTGAAGGCATGGGTTATGTGAAGGGATAGGTGATGCCCGTCGCTCCGCGCCCCATGCTTCACTCCTGTGTGTCTGCTCCCGGCCGACTACCGTCGTGCCTGCGGGATCGTGTCGTATGAGCAGATTTGGCCAGCACAATTCCAAAGGCCTGCGTCAGTTTCTCGGTTCCGATCAGCAACGCCGCTGGACCGCGGGCGAGATTGATCTGGAGGATACCGACGAGCGCTTTGAGTCCATCGAACAGAGGTTCAAATACGCCGAGCGGTTTCAGAAGCTGCTCCGTCGACCGCAGGCGCAACAGGTCCTGGAGCTCCTCAAGCTTTATGGCCGGGGGTGCATTCCGATTCCGCGACGGACGGAACGACACTACTGGTCGGTTTCCTGCCTACCGTCGACCTCCGACAAGCCGCTCGTCCGGGTCAATGCGAGCTGGATGGAGCTGTTCACGATCTATGCGGACGGCGAAGGCGTTCGCGCACGGTTCATCGTGCATCTTTCGGATTTCACCAAGGGCTCCTCACTGCTGCAGGATCGCGTGGACGAGACCTTTCTCGGGCAATGCGCAGAAAGGCCAGAGGACGTTAGTTGGTTCTTCCCGCGCGGCGACGACATCTTCGGTATCAATGTCCGGGGCATTTCCTCGATCCGCAGATTTCTCGCGAACCCTCGCGCGATGCGAGGCATTCGGAAATTCAACCTGACCCATCTGAACCGGGGCCGAAACGCCTACCAGAAGAGCCATTGCTACAGCCTGGCGGATTGTTTTCTGGACCCGTGACAGGTTTCGATATGCGCACCACCCCTCACGTTGCGTGTGTCGTCGCCGGTTCCAGCACCGCGCGCCGTCGGTGTGCGGCGAACTTCGTAGACCCTCACCCATGTTCCATCGAGTCCGGCTCCCGGCATCCAGCCGTCTCTGGTGACGCGGATGCGGAAGCGTTCATGGGCGGTTGTTCATTGCGTGTGCAGTTTGATGTCGAGAGATGTATCGAGATAATCGTTTGATGTTCTATTCGACATCACCTGAGGGGAGCATATTGAGTTACACGCCGCGCGCTTGGCCTGCCGAACGGTTTGGCATCAGCTGTCTGGTGTGTTGCATAATGCGGATGTCAGTCGGCGATACCGCGATGTGAGCGCGTCGTTAGGCCTTCGTGCGATAATGCCGATTATCCTAGTTATAGGGCGACCAGCACTGTTCGCGCGGGCCATCAAAGGGCTGATAGCTGTTGTCGTATGCACGGTAGGTTCGATAGCGGTCGAAGCACCATTCAATGTGAGCTGCGGAAAGGCGGCGAATCGGAGGGGCAGGATGGGCAAGGCCTCGGCCGACTATCACGCCAGTGGCGAAGGCCGCGGGCGGAAACCAGTATCCCCGGTAAAAGCGATAACCAGGACGTGCGACGACCACGCCACGATATCCGTTGTAGTAGTAGGCGCCGCCGATGACATAGAAGCCGTGCCGGTACGCGACCTCTTGCAAAGAGGTGTCATTCCCGACCATCACCGCTGGCCGGAGAAGCGAATTTGCCGACCCCGGAACGGCCTGGGCAAAGAGTAGAAGCACCGCAGTGCCGAGTGAAGCTATTGCTTTATTCATTGCCGTTCATGTCCTGTGGTTGAGCGAGAGGCGACGCTTAGCGTTGACGAAGCGCCCTGAGTTCGGCGCGGGATAGTTCGCGGTCGCCGTTGCTATCAGCACGCAGAAGCCTATCAGGAAGGAACTGAGCGAATTCCACCTTTGTAATTCGGCCGTCGCCATCCACATCCATCCGGCCACCCTGTGGTACCAGGCCGTCCGCAGTTGCCATTTGGACTCTGCCGCCCTCTCTTGCGCGTTGAAGGGCAGCTTGTGCCTCGCCACGGTCGAGCACGCTGTCTCGATTTGTGTCCAGGCGATCAAACAGGGCGGCGCGCGCCGCCTGGATCTCGGTAAACTGCAGCGCTCGGTCTCCGTTTCTATCCATTTGGCGGTGGACCTGACGGGCTTTTTGCCCGTCCCCGGCGCAAGCACTGCCGGTCGCGAATACGACCACGACGCAAGCCAGCAATTTGAGGTTCATTCTGTTCTCCCTTTCCTCAAGTGGGATTGGCATCAACCCGAGTTTCTACGCGCGAGAGCGGGAGCTCCTACGCGTCGCGCCGGCCTTTTTCTCTTGGAGAGCCCTCAGTCGGTGGCCATACGCGAAGCCTTCGGGAAATCGGCGCATGATGGCGTAGGAGGTGAGCCAACGGTCCGTATTGGTCGGCGTAGCTGCCCATCGGCAGACCAGAACCAACGAACCGAAGGAACTTCGCGATGGAACTGGCCCCATATGCGTTGATCGCGGCGGTGGCCGCCGCGACCACCCTGCCGGCGTTCTCGGCTGAGGCAAGAACGGCACCGCCCATTCTCCAGAGGCTCGACGCGAACAACGACGGTGCTGTCTCACGCGATGAGATCGTTACGGGGCGCGCCAAACTCTTCGCTCGCATTGACGTGAATGGCGACGGTGTAATCGACGAGGACGAAATGGAATCACTCCGCGACGCAATCATGGATCGCGCGACGGCGATGCAAGCGCGTCTCGGAAACCGGATGCGCCGACTCGACACGAATGGCGATGGAAAGGTCTTCAGAGACGAGTTTCGTGCTCGCACGCTCTTCTTCGATCTCGCCGACCGGGACGGAGACGGAAAGCTGTCTGCCTCCGAATTTCTAGTAATCCGCGGCATCATGTTGAACCGCCGAGGTTGACCGGCGCCGCGGGCAAGAATTGGATTAGCACCAAGGAGTTCATGATGATTTTGTCTTGGAAAAGAACCTTCGCCTCGCTCGGCGTTGCTCTCCTGTTGGGTTCGCCCCCCGCCATGTCCGCCGAATGGACCCGTGATACGCGGAACGGCGGCCACGTCACGCGCAACGTCACGAGGGATGGCAACGTCTATTCCGGGCAGACGACGCGCGTCGGATCAAACGGGGCGACCTACACGTCGAAATCGACTTGCCGTGATGGCGTCGTCGATCGGTGCCGGCGCAGCTATTCAGCAACCGGGCCCGACGGTCGGACCTATTCCGGCGACACAGTGACGGCGCGTGGCCCCCACGGCGTGCGGTCGATCGGTGTGCATACCGGCCCGCGCGGAAACGTTGGTGTCGGTTTTCGTCGTCGCTGGAGGTAAGAGCGCGTGAGCGAGGCGAGTGCCCCGGAAATCGCAAGACTGCTGGAGCGCCCCGACGACGAGGCGCTGCTCGCCCGCGTGGCAGCGGGCGAGCAGTTCGCCCTCCGGCAACTGATAGATCGGCACGGACGCGGCCTCCGCCTATTCGCAAGACGTTACCTTGGCGGTCCCGATGAGGCGGAAGATGTTGTGCAGGACGTCTTTGTTTCTGTCTGGAAGAACGCGAAACGTTTTGATCCCTCGAAAGGTCGCGCGGCCACATGGATCTATCGGATCGCGGCAAATCGATGCATCGACGTCAGGCGTTGGCGCAAGTTCCGCATATTCATTGGATTCGAGGAGGCCCATGAAGGATTTCCTTCTGAGGATCCCGACGCCGATGCATGGATAGGGGCGCGGCAGGAGTTGGCCATTGTCCGCGCCAGCCTCGACAAATTGCCGGAACGGCAGCGTATGGCGCTGCTTCTCCGTGCGGTCGCCGATTTTGACGTTCCCGCGATCGCCGAAGCGATGGAGACGAGCGCCGGATCAGTGGAACAACTGCTTGTCCGAGCGAGGAGAACACTGCGTGCCCAGCTTTCGGAGGCTGGGGCGTCGGAAGCACAACATGAAAGGAAAACAATATGAACAGGGGCGAGTTCGAAGGATTGAAGCTCAGGTTTGGAGAGGACCTCTCTGCATGGCCGGCGCCCTTTCAGAGCGAGGCGGTGTTGTTTCTGACGGCGCATCGCCACGGTCCGCTCAGTGAGGATGAGACGCTCGACCGCCTTGTACTTGCGGCGGCGATGGAGCGGACTGACGAGCGTGCTTTGGCTCGCAAGGTAATGGCCAGGATTGCACAGCCGAAGCGTCGCACATTCGACCTAATCTTCGCAGTTGGATCATGGTCGATGCCTGCGACAGCAGCGAGCATGGCTCTCGTCCTCACCGTGTCCACGTTGGGTGGCTACATCACGGCGGGCAGGCGAGCGGAGATCTCGGACAATGCCCTCATGGCTTTCGCCGTTGGCGTCTCTCCTTCCGAGATTGTCGAGACCACTTCCGTCACACGTAGTAACGGAGGCCGCCCGTGAAACGGTTTTCGTGGCTGCGAACTGCTCTGTTCGCCGTCGTTGCAGCATCGCTGGTCGGTAACTTCTTTTCGTTCGGATATGTGCTGAAAAGCCAGCGCGATATGCCGGCGATGTCTGTTCTCGCGGATAATGCCTTCACAGCATACCCCGACGAAGTCCGTGTTGAATTCCGGCGGCTGCTACGTGAGAATAAATCAAAATCCGTTGCAGCGCTTGCCAGACTGCGAGAGGCGCGTCGGCAGATGGCGTCAGCCGCCGGCTCATCGCCATTCAATGAGGCCGACGTTGCGAAATCGATGGCCGAAGTGCGTGAGGCAACTCAATCACTCCAGCGCCTGATGCAGGACCTTCTGTTAGAAGCCCTCCGCACAGTCGACGGCGCTAAATCTCAAAGTGAGCCCAAATGACGCCGGCCTGGAGACGACACGGCGGCACGAAACGAAGCTAGCTTACTGTTGATCGAATTTCAGTTGAATAAAGGCTAACGGCAAAAGATGACAAAGAAGTACATTCCGGCGGGTCGTATCATCCTCCGCGACTTTGTTGATGAGGATCGAGCTGCCTTCGTCGGCTATCAAACCGATGCCCGCTATCGCGCGCTCTATGATCTAGACAATGAGACTTCCGAGCGCGCTAATCACCTATTCGATTTGTTTTTAAACTGGCAGATAGATACGCCGCGAATGAGATTTCAACTCGGCGTATTCGACCACCACGGTGAGCTACTCGGTAATGTCGGCCTGCGCCTCTCTCGTCCGCGCGAAGCCGAGGCAGGTATCGAACTTAGCCCTGACAATTGGGGCCGCTACCGACTGGCACTGGATGCAATCGTAGCGCTTCTGCGATTCGGATTTATCGAATTGCGGTTGTCACGGATTTATGGGTTTACAGCGAGCGGCAATCGTCGTGTCGAGCGCCTCGCACGCAGCCTCGGCGCTGAGATCGTGAGGCGGCGCGACGGGCCGGACTGGATGGCAAAGCGCGGCTGGTGCGAGGTCGAGTGGGAATTGTTGGCAAGCCAGCATCAGAAACGCGTCGTGGGCGAGGCAAACTGATCGCCTCAGCGCGTCCGACAACGGCGCTCCATGCCCACTCGACCGAGTGAACCGGCAGTTCTTTGCTCCAGCGCCAAACATGTTGCTGCTTTCGGATTTCACCTATGTGGCGACCTAGCAAGGCTTCGTCTTTGTGGCCTTCGTCATCGATGCCCTCGACCAGGCGCTTCATGACCGGCGGCCCGTTCATCGCGGCGGGCTGGTTCATCATTCCGACCGCGGTTCGCAATACGTATCCATTCGCTATTCTGAGCGGCTGGCGGAGGCTGGTATCGAGCCGTCCGTCGGAAGCGTTGGCGATAGTTGCGACAACGCTCTCGCCGAAACGATCAACGGCCTTTACAAGGCCGAGGTCATCCATCGGCGGGGACCGTGGCGAAACTTCGAGGCGGTGGAGTTCGCCACGCTGGAATGGGTCGACTGGTTCAACGACCGCCGCCTTCTGGACCCCATCGGCGACATACCACCAGCCGAGGCCGAACAACGGTACTACGCCATGCTGGACGCATCAGCCATGGCCGCCTAACTTGAACGAAACGGTCTCCGGTAAAGCCGGTGCGGTTCAGTCGCGCCGTTCCGACAAACTTGATGCGACGACGAGAATACTTGGTCGACAAAAATGCATCCCGATACGATCGCTTGTTCGTTATCGCAGACCTATGGCGTGGAACCCGAATGAGATCCCCCCGATGACTCGGTATTCCCTAACTACACGTCGAAATTGGTCGGCAAGACAATCATGTCCCGGATCGTGACGTTTCGCGGGCGGCTCAGCATGAAGATGATGGCATCGGAGACCTCTGATGGCTCGATCAGACTTCCATTAGCTTTTGCCTTCTCAAGGTTTTCCTTCGGCCAATCAGCAAGAAGAGCGGAAACGACCGGGCCGGGCGAGACCTGACTGACCCTGATGCCGTGGTTCTTCAACTGCCGTCGCATGATCTGGACGAAACTGGTGATCGCCCATTTGGAGCTGGAATAGACCGGCTCCCATGGGATCGGCGCGTGGCCGGCTACGGAGCAGGTAACGAGAATGTCCCCTGTTCCCCGCTCGATCATATGCGGAACGATGTCGCGAACGTTCTTCATCACGGCGTTGATGTTGAGATTCAGCATCCGATCCATTGCCGCGGTATCGGTATCGACCAGATCCCCGCCAATGTAGGACCCTGCATTGCAGTGCAGGATATCGACGTGATCGACCTTTGCCAGGATTTCGGGCACCATGGCTGCACAACTTGCCGCGTCCAGAAGATCGGTGACTTGTGTCACTACGGCGTCGCCGAACTCGACTGCGTACGTTTCCAGCGCCTGTTTGTTGTAGTCCACCATCACGACCTTGGCGCCGGCATCGACCAGGGCACGGGTCGTCGCCAGCCCGATACCGGAAGCTGCACCGGTGACCGCAGCGATCTTTCCTTCGAGTAGTCTAGTCATTGTCTTGTCTCGCCTCTTGGTTTTCAGACAGCAAGGAAGCCGCCGTCGACTGGCAGGACTGCGCCACTGATCATGGACGCGTCCTCTGAAATAAGCAGTGCGATCGAGCGTGCGATATCGTCGACCTCTGCAAAGCGCGCCATCGGGTGGCGAACAATCATCGGGTCACGTTTGGAAGGCTCGGACCACGCCTTCGCGGCGAGCTCCGTCATGGTAACCGTAGGCGCCACCGCATTGACCCGGATCCCATGGGGGCCGAGTTCCTTGGCCATGACACGTGTCGCGCCTTCCAGTCCCGCCTTCGACGCGGCGTAAGCCACGTGATCCGCGAAACCGCGATGTCCGGCGATCGAGGTAATATTCACAATCGTCCCGCCGCCGCCGTTTGAAATGCGGGCCCGCGCGAACTCTTGCGCACAAATCAGCGCGGCCCGCAGGTTGATACCAAGAACCTGCTCATAACCCTCTTCCGTCATATCAATGACGCTTTCCAGCACGTTGGTTCCCGCACAATTGATCAGCGCGTCTGCCAGTCCCGCCTTCTTCATGGCGGCGCGTGCCGCTGCATTGTCGGCGAGGTCGACCGAAATTACAGTCGCGCCGAACTTTGCCGCCAGATGATCCAGATCGGCCGGCGAACGGGACAAGGCTATGATCCGTGCGCCGCGATGGGTGAGAAGTTCAACGCATGCACGACCGATGCCCTTGCCAGCACCCGTGATGATGATCGTTTTGCCTGTAAAGTCCGACACGGCTGATCCTTTCCGATGCCTGCTGCTCAGAACGCGAGTCTTTGGTCGGTTTGCTTGTCGAACACATGGACCGAGGCAGGATCGACATCGAGCCGTATCCTGTCGCCTGGCTTCAGCGCATGGCGCTCGCGAAAGGCGCACAAGATCCGCTGGCCAGCCAATTGGGCTGCCAGGAGAATTTCGGCTCCCGTCGGCTCGATCAACTCGACAGTCGCCGGTACGCCCGTGTCGCCTTTCGACAGTATCCACTGGTCGGGACGGACGCCGTATATGACCTCCTGGCCATCACTTGCCCGCATGCCTTGTGGAAAGGGAAGGGCCGACCCATCAGCGAGCCGGGCTGAGTTCATCGAAAGATGGATTGTGGCCGGTAGCATGTTCATCGCCGGCGATCCGATAAAGCCTGCGACGAAGGTGTTTGCCGGCCTGTCGTAAAGCTCCAGTGGCGCACCGATCTGCTCCACCTTGCCGTCGCGAAGCACGACAATACGGTCCGCCATGGTCATGGCTTCAATCTGGTCATGCGTGACATAGACGGAAGTGGCGCCGAGCCGCTGATGAAGAGCCTTGATCTCCGAACGCATGTCCACGCGCAACGCGGCATCCAGGTTTGACAGCGGCTCGTCGAAAAAGAATGCCTTTGGGTTGCGAACCATCGCGCGCCCCATGGCAACACGTTGTCGCTGGCCTCCGGAGAGCGCTTTCGGATATCGGTCGAGATAGGGCGTCAGCCGCAACATTTCGGCAGCCTTATCGACCTTGGCGTTGCGATCCGCAAGATTGTCGCCGCGCAACTTTAGCGCGAAGGCCATGTTCTCCCGAACGGTCATGTGCGGATAGAGCGCGTAGTTCTGGAACACCATCGCCACATCTCGATCCTTGGCGGCGATGTTGTCTACGCGATGTCCACCAAGCTTGATCGTGCCGCCGGTAATCTCCTCAAGTCCGGCAAGCGATCGCAGCAGCGTGGATTTGCCGCAACCGGAGGGACCAACCAGTACCACGAACTCACCGTCGGCTATGTCGAACGAGATCTTGCGCAGCGCGTGATAGGAGCCGTAATGCTTGTCAACCTGGTCGAGCTCGATCGTCGCCATTCGTCAATCCTTAGTCAGTTGTGGCGGCATGGCCGCCGATTAGTCTGGATGGGTGCACTGAGATCTGTTTTTGCAGGTTCATGCTACCTCCCAAGTTCGATCTGGATCTTCACGGAGGACGGCTTCGGTCGCACGGCGTAGTCGAACGCTTCGATAGCATCCTCGAAGGCGTAGGTATCGGTGATCAGCGCATCGACATTGATCTGGTTCGATCCCAATAGTGCGACGATGCGCGGGTAGACATGGGCGTAGCGGAACACGTGTTCGATGCGCAGTTCCTTGGTCTGGGCGATGACGACATCGAGCGGGACCGGCTTTACGGGCATGCCGACAAAGACGATGGCTCCACCGGGGCAACCATGGTGTACCGTGTCTGCGATCACTTCGGCCGCGCCGGAACATTCGAAGACGACATCGACGCCCCAGCCGTCCGTTTCACGGGCTATGATACTCTTCAGGTCCTGCGAGCGGACGTTGACCGTCATGACGGCAGGACCGAGCTTGCGCGCCACGGCAAGCTTTTCATCGACAACGTCGGTAACGATAACTCTGGCGCAGCCAGCCGACAGGGCTGCGATCGCCGTTACCATGCCGATCGGCCCGGCACCCGTAACCAGCGCAATCGCACCGGGCGTCAGTCTCGCTTTGGAGATTGCATGAAATCCGACAGCCAGCGGCTCCACCATGGCGCCGGCGGCGTAGGAGACATTGTCCGGAAGCTTGAAGGTGAAGGCCGCCGGGTGGACCACGCTCGGTCTCAGTACGCCATGCACCGGCGGCGTCGCCCAGAAGCGCACGGCGGGATCGAGATTGTAGAGACCCAGCCGCGACGCGCGACTTTGAGGGTCTGGAATGCCGGGCTCCATGCAGACGCGGTCGCCGACTTTCAGGTTCTGGACCGCGCTGCCGACCTCTTCGATGATCCCGGCGGCTTCGTGCCCGAGGATCATCGGCTCGCGCACAACGAACGGGCCGATCGCTCCGTGCGTGTAATAGTGAACATCCGATCCGCAGACGCCAACGGTCTTGATGGCGATGCGCACGTCGGCGGGACCGAGCGACTCCTTCGGGTCCAGGTCGCGAATGCGAAGTTCGTCTTTACGTTCGAGGACGAGCGATTTCATGTCTTCAGCCTTTGCGGATAATGAATACGGCCAGCGCCAGGCAGATCACCGTCGCCACCCATAGGGGCAACACGCCCTCGAGGAAGCGCATCCATAAAAGATGTACCAGGATCAGGATCACGACCGAGATGAAGCCCCGGTCGAAGCCGTTGGTTCGGATCGGCAGGAATCCGTCGCGTTCGGTTTTTTGGGGTCGAATGCCAGCCATCGTCTTACCCTTTCAATGCGCCGAACGTGAGACCGGTCACGATGTGCTTCTGGACGAAGCCGAGCACGATCAGGGCCGGGAGCGTGGTCAGGAACGCCATCGCCGCCATCTCGCCCCAGTTCGTTCCGGTGACCGAGACATATTCAGCGAGCGCTGTCGTCACGGTTCTGGCGTCTGCCGACGACGTCAGGGTCGCTGCGAACAGGTACTCGTTCCAGGCGAAAATCCAGGTCAGGATGAACGTGACGGCCAACCCCGGCCGCGCCAGCGGCAGGATGACGTTGGACAGCACTTGCCCAGTTGTCGCACCATCGACGCGCGCCGCTTCGTCAAGCTCCAGCGGGATGCCGTCGAGCATGCCCTTCAACAGCCAGATGGCGAAGGGCAGATTGAAGACGCAATAGAGGAGGATCAGGCCGGTCTTCGTGTCGAACAGCATGAAATTGCCGAACGCGAACCACTTGGTGAACAGCAGGAAGAGCGGCAGTAGAAACACGGCAGGCGGTGCCATGCGGTTGGTGATCAGCCAGAAGAATACGTTGTCACCGCCGCTGATCCTGTAACGCGACAGGCCGAACGCCGCGAGCAGTCCTAGCGCGCAGACCAACGCTGCATTTGAGGTAGCCACGATCATCGAATTCCAGAGATACTGCAGGAAGGTCGAGCTGTTCAGCACCGCCAGGAAATTGTCCCAGTAGAGGTCGTCGATCAGGAACGACTTGGAATAGAGCTTCACGCGTGGACGCATCGAAACAACGAGCATCCACCAGACCGGAAGCAGTGTCAGAATGGTGAGGCAAATCCAGAGGATGAAGGAGCCTAAGCCTGAGCGTCTCATTGCACACCTCCCTTGCGGCCGGTCATTGCGACGAACAGGAGCCAGCTCAAAACGATCGTGACGTAGAGCGTCAGCAGTGACATGGCCGCGCCGTAGCCGTAATCAGTCTTCGGAAAGACGTTGATCCAGATATGAAGGCCAATGAAGCGGGTCGCCTCGGCCGGACCACCCTTCGTCAGCATCCAGATTTCATCGACGGAGCGCAGCGCGTCCATCAGCCGAATGAACACGGTTGTGAGGAGCACCGGCTTCAACATCGGAACGATCACGTACCAGAAAATCTGCAGCTTGTTACCGCCGTCGATCTGCGCCTGTTCGAGCGGTTCCTTCGGCAAGGCGGTCAGCCCTGCCATCAGAGATAGCGTGACGAAGGGTGTCCAGTGCCATAGGTCCATGATGATCGCCGTGGCGAAGGCGTCGTAGGCACTGGTCGAGATGTTGTAATCGATCCCGAACCACAGTTTCAGATAATAGGGCACGATGCCGAAGCCGGGCACGCAAAGCAGCCGCCAGGTCGCGCCGACTGCAATCGGCGCGACAACGATTGGCAGTGTGTGGATCGTGCGGAAGAACTGCCGGCCCCAGAGGCGGTCCGCCATCAGCGCGCGGGCCAGCACATAGCCGAGCAACAGTTCGCTCACCACGACCACGAATGCAAAAACCAGGGTGCGCGCAAGCGAGTTGAGGAACGTCGCGTCAAAAACAAGGTTGCGATAATTCTGGAGGCCGGCCCAGCGCAGCGTGGGGTCGATCGCGTTGGTGTTCCAGTCGAAGAAGCCGACATACAGGATGTAGATGAAGGGAATGAACCCGACAACGAACAGGATTAGTGTGGCTGGTGCTAGAAACAGCCATCCGATGTTGGATTGTCTCATCCTACGCTCCGTCAGATCGTCCTTGGAATTAATTCGACCACCAGCTTTGTGAAAAAGCCCGCGACTGCAGTGAGGAAAGAGGCGGTCACCTTGTTGAAGGCGACCGCCAACCGCCGGGAGGGACGATTTTCTACTTGCGGTAGCCGAGCTTCACGAGCTCAGCTTCGGCTGCGGTGGCGGCCTGGTCCAGCGCATCGTCCGGCTTGATATCACCGACGATGGCTTTGTAGATGAACGGCGCGACGACCTGCAGCACTTGCGAGTGGAACGGGTATGGCGGAGCACCGGCGAACAGCTTTCCATCGTCACGCATCAGCGTGTAGTAGCCGTTCATCTTCTTGTCCTGTTCGACGATCTTGGGATCGTCGTAGGTCGAGTTCATGACGATGCGGGAGCCGGCAAGCGCCCAGTCGGTCTGAACGGAAGCCTGTCCGATATATTGCAGGAAGAGCAGCGACGCGTCCTTGTTTTTGGACGAATGCGGGATGCCGAAGGCGCCGCCATCATAGTAGCCGATATACCCTTTGCCGGAGGCGGCTGCTTCCATGACGCCCGCCTCGACTGGCGGCAATGCCACTCCCACCTTGCCGACGACGGTTGATTTGCTTTCGTCGGTGGCGATCCAGGCAGCGTTTTCACCGTATACGAGCCCTTGGGCTGCGCGGCCGGCGGCAAATGTCCCGGCAACTTCGTCCCAAGTCGACGACGTCGATTCCGGCGGCGCGTATTTCAGCAGATCGACCCAGTAGTTCAGCGCCTTCTTCGCGGCGGCGGAGTTCATCTGGCCGCCGTTGGCTTCTGTGGCCGCGAAGGTCGTACCGTCGATGCCCCAGTTGTAAACGCCGAAGGTCGGCGCAATCGATTCGAAGAATTCGTAGAATGCAGCGGGGTGGCTCGACGAGGCCTGTACTGTCGTTCCCCAGAGCTCCTTGTCTGCGCCGTACTCGGTGAAGAACTTGGCGATCTGGGTGTATTCTTCGTGCGTCGTCGCGGGCTTCAGATCCGCACCGGTCGCATCCTTGTACGCTTTCTGGATCGCCGGATCCTCGAAGAGATCCTTGCGGTAAAGATAAGGCTTGATGAACGCTTCCATGGGGACGCCCATGACATCGCCCGACTTCGGATCCTTGAAGTAGTTCAGGAATGTGGTGAAGTTCTCCGGCTTGAAATCCGGCGAAGCGATCTTTTCGTTATTGGCGAGCGACTTTGTGATATCGACCAGGAAGTTGCGGGCCAGATATGTATATACGATGTCCTGTTCGATGTAGACGAAGTCATAAATGCCGGTATTGGCCTCCATGTCCTTGATCGCCTTGTCGTACATCTGGTCCCAAGAGGTGGCCTCGAACTCGACCTTGATGCCGGTCTCTTCGGTGAATTTCGGACCAAGCACCTGCTCGACGTATTTCGAGGCTGGGGTCGATTCCGAGATGCCCCGGATGGTCGCGCCCTGATAGGGCTGGGCGGCAGTCTTCCACCAGGAATCCTGAGCAAGAGCGGTTGAACTCCAAAGGCCAAGCGAAATGAAGCCGACACTCGCGGCTTTGACGAAACTGTTCATTGTTCTCCTCCATTTGCACGCAGAATCGGTCCGGTTGTGCGGTTCCTATACTGTCCTCCAGCCCGCTCAACGGACCTCAATAGTTGTAGAATGAAGGGGTGGACACAAGCGCGGCCGGTGCGCAATACTGATACTCTCATGCGCGAAATGCCGCATAAATTGGTGGATTTTTGTGTGCGTTGCACAATTCAATATCGGTCGGTAGCGCATTTGGCATGTCGGAGTGCACTGGAGGGGGTTTGCTATGTCAATCGTCTCGCCGACGGTCGCGAGATTTGAATATGTGTTGACCGGCGCGGACGAGTCATTCCTCTGGCGTCGCGATGATTATCCTTGGGAGCGCAATGTCTGGAATTTCCACCCGGAGGTGGAGATTCACTACATTTCCAACGCTAGCGGCGTCCTACTTGCAGGCGATCATGTCGGCGCATTCACGCCGGGCCATATTTCGTTGATCGGCAGCAACCTGCCGCACGATTGGGTTACGCCGCTCGGACCCGATGAGCGTATTCCAGGACGCGACATCGTCATCCAGTTTCTGCCGTCCAAGCTGGAGCAGGCTTCTGCCTTTCTCCCGGAGCTGGCGGGGCTGCGTGACTTTTTCATCCGTGCGCAGCGTGGGCTTTCTTTCAAGGGTCGGGCGAGGGAGAAGGCGGAGGCGCTGATACTCGACATGGAGTTCCAGACCGGCTCGGCACGCCTTTCGACCTTCCTGTCATTGCTCTCGTTGCTGCGGGACACTGACGAGGTCGATACGCTTTCTTCGGAGGCCTATGTGCCGGACTTGAGCTATGGTTCTCTCGAAGCCTTGCAACAAGTCTTCGCGTATATCTTTGCCAACCTCTCGGAGGACATCCGCTTGCCGGACATGGCTCGTATGGTCGGCATGAGCGATAGTTCCTTCTCGCGATTCTTCAAGAAAAACAGCGGCAACAGCTTCACTGACCACGTCAACAAGCTTCGAATCTGGAAGGCGGGTCAGCTATTGACGGACACCTCGCTGCCAGTAACGGACATATGTTTCGAGGTGGGCTATCGCAATCTGTCGAATTTCAACCGGATGTTTCTCCGCCACCACAACTTGACGCCGACAAAATACCGGAGACTTTCCACCAACCGCAGAATTGTTCCCTTGCCTCAGACAGGGGCAGACCAGCTGCCTACGCGGTCAGTCTAGCAACTGGTCAATGAGGCGCACGCGGCGGAGATGTATCCACTCCCTACGACTTCGATATGCCTGGACTCGGAACTACTCCTTTCCGACGCGACGGCGCCGTCAACGAATACGCATTTCCAAGTCTGGTAAATTGTTCAAAGCATGGGTACTCGGCAACACTCTCCCTCGTTGATGAGTAGACATTCGCCGCGGGACGTCGACGGGATGATCACGGTTCGTACTCGCTGCGCAGGACAAAAGCGTCCATCATGCAGGATCTGGAATCGGCGCGGGTCGTCTGCGGTCGCAATATCTGGTGAATGCCCGAGGAAGGTCGCCAGGCGTCGAATGTCGCGGAGATAGCTGCGTTGCGTTTCGCCTGAGAAACGCCGTTTGTTCATGTCGTCGATCAACCGCTGGTGCAGCGGGCTGATAGGTGGGTCGAGTTGGGAATGCCGCATGATTAGGCTCCTTGTTGAAGAAGCTCGTCATGCTCCGCCCTTGCCGGACGACGTTTCATCTACACGTGACCTTCAGCCTCCACCCGCTACGATAACCACAGACCCCTCCCGCGCAGCGGCTTCGGTCTTCGGCCCACTTCAGCCGTTCCTGCTGGGCTAAGTGCAGCTTTTCCGCAGATAGATTGCGTGTAGGAAAATTGCAGATCACCGAGTCGCCGGTCAGGGATATCTCAAGGCGTCAGATTGCGTACATAGCCGTGATCGATGCAATATCTGGCTCAACGGACTGGTTCGCGAGCACGATATCTTGCGGTCGGCGCCTTTCATCAGAACACGAGCCGCAACTGCGGTTCCACTACCGGTGTTCGCCGTTCCAGTGACGAGAGGGTGACGCCCAAGAGGCGTATCCCTTTTTTCGGCGGGAAGATCGGCACGAGAAGCAGGTCAACGATGTCTTCAAGTTCGGCCATCGCCGACAGAGCTGCGGGAAAGGTTCTGCTGCGAGTGATCTGGCTGAAATCGGCATACTTGACCTTGAGCGTCACCGTCTTGGCCCCGATCTCATTTGCCTCACAGTAACGCCAGACTTTCTCGATCAGTGGCTGAAGCCCCCAGCGTGCCGGCCCCAAGGAATGAATGTCCTCGGCGAAGGTGTCTTCGGCGCCGACGGATTTCCGCACCCGGTCCGGGCGGACCTCACGATTGTCGATACCGCGGGCGATCCCATAGAAATATGGTCCCGACTTCCCGAAATGCTGAATGAGAAATTCGAGCGTCTGCCCCTTGAGGTCCGCGCCGGTCTCGATGCCGAGCCGATGCATCCGTTCGGCCGTCGCCGGTCCGACTCCGTGGAACTTCTTGACCGGAAGCTGGGCGACGAAGCCCGGTCCATTCTTAGGTGTGATGACGGCTTGACCATTCGGCTTGTTGAGGTCGCTCGCCATCTTCGCCAGGAACTTGTTGTAGGAAATTCCCGCTGAAGCATTCAGTCTCGTCGCCGCCTTGATCCTGGCGCGGATTTCCGCGGCAATCTCCGTCGCAATCTCCATGCCTTTCAGGTTTTCGGTGACGTCGAGATAGGCCTCGTCGAGCGACAACGGCTCGATCAATGGCGTGTATTCGGCGAAAATCATGCGGATTTGCGACGAAACAGACTTGTAGACGTCGAAGCGGGGCGGCACGAAGATCAGGTCCGGGCATTTGCGCTTGGCCGTCACCGAGGGCATTGCCGAGTGAACGCCGAATTTGCGCGCTTCGTAGCTTGCTGCCGCCACCACGCCACGGGCGGCAGGACTGCCGACAGCGACCGGCAATCCTCTCAGCTCGGGATTGTCGCGCTGCTCGACCGATGCGTAAAAAGCATCCATATCGATATGAACAATCTTGCGCGGCCGACCCTGGCCTGGGTCGCTTGTCATGGACTGGCTTCCATCCGGCTTATGAACCGAAATGCGGAACGTACGTGTCGCATCTTCACCGTCTGGCGCCGGCACGCGATCGCATGCGAAAAATTTCCTCTCCCGTCATCGATTTGAATCTCTTTGCGGATTCATGGGGCTTGGACCGCCTCTCAACTTTGGCGGGTCATGCGTGCATTGACTCATGCTCGTCATCGGAACAAATACAGAACATATCCCCTTTTCTCAAGCCGAAAACGGGTTGCCGAAAGACGATCATGACTGCCGCCACCGCCATTTCGAGCTCTGTCCTCAACGAGTTGCGCGAGAAGATCGCCAGCCTAGAGGGTATGGGCTCACGTCATCGAAGCGTTCTGCCTTTCGGCGTACCGCAGATCGATATGCGTCTACCGGGCGGCGGTCTTGCCACCGGCGCCCTTCATGAGGTCGCAGGCGGCGGCAACGGAGCGATCGACGGGGCAGCGGCGGCACTCTTCGTCGGCGGCATCGCTGCCCGGACCACCGGCAAGGTCGTCTGGTGCCTCACGCGCTTCGACCTGTTTTTTCCCGCGCTCGCCCAGGTCGGGCTTCACCCCGACCGCGTGATCTTCGTCGAATGCGACAAGGAGGAGACGCTGCTCGCCAGCTTCGAGGAGGCGCTACGCTACGGCGGCCTCGGCGCGGTTGTCGCCGAACTCGTGCGCCTGCCGATGACGGTGTCGCGCCGGCTGCAGCTTGCAGCGGAAAAGTCGGGCTCCTTGGGCCTGGTGATCCGCCGCTGGCGGCGCCAGACCGAAGCATCCGACTTCGGCTCGCCGACCGCTGCGGCAACGCGCTGGCGGATTTCGGTGCTGCCGTCCGAGGCGTTGCCGGTGCCGGGCGTCGGACGGGCACGATGGCTGGCGGAACTGGTCCGGGTGAGAGCAGGAGAGAGCGCAGAATTTGTCATAGGTGCATGTGATGGTCAGGGTCGTATCTGTTTTTCTTCCGACACTGCCGACGGATCGGGTGAGACGCGCCGATCCTTCGCTACCCGTTGAAACGCCGTTGGTCGTAATTGCCAGAAGCGGTTCGAAGCGATGGATTGCCGCGGCTGACAAGGCCGCTCTCCAGCTCGGCCTTCATGTCGGCATGCCGGCGGCCAAGGCACAGGCATTGGTCCAGCAACTGATTATGATCGATGCCGATCCGGTGGCGGATCGAACGGCTCTCGAACGTTTGACGCTCTGGGCCTTGTCGCAATATTCCCCTGTCGTTGCCATGGACCCTCCGGACGGGATCGTCATGGACACCGAGGGCGCCGATCACCTTCAAGGTGGCGAGGACCTGATGCTCTCCGGCCTCGTCAACCGCTTCCGCGCGCGGGGTCTTGCGGCCTGCGCGGCCATTGCCGACACTTGGGGCGCCGCGCATGCGCTGGCCCGTACATCCGGTCGCGAAACTGTCATCGTACCGCGCGGCGAGACTGCGAAAATCGTAAGCCGCTTGCCGCTTTCGTCGCTGCGCCTGCCGGCCGAGACCGTTGCGGGTCTGCGCGTGCTCGGCTTTGTGACGATCGGCGATCTCGCCGGACCCCCCCGCGCGCCCCTGACCCTTCGCGTCGGCCCGGAGGTCGGGCGCCGTCTCGACCAGATGTTCGGCAGGGTCGCGGAACCCATCGATCCGATCCGGCCGGCCGATCTGGTCGAACTCCACAAGTCTTTTGCCGAACCGATCGGCGCTGTGGAAACCATCGAGAAATACGTCAGCCGGCTGGTGCGCCAGCTCTGTCGCGAGCTTGAGCAGCGCGGGCTCGGCGTGCGTCGCGCCGACCTCGTCATTCACCGCGTGGACAACACCATGCAGGCACTCCGGGCCGGGACCGCGAAGCCGGTCCGGGATGCAGCCTGGTTAATGAAGCTCTTCCGCAATCGCTTCGAGAGGATCGAGCCGGGCTTCGGCATCGAGAAGCTCAGCCTGGCCGCGACGCTTGTCGAGCCTCTCGGCGAGGTCCAATCCGCCTCTTCGCTGATCGAGGAGCAGGTAGCGGATGTGACGCCGCTCATCGATGTGCTTGGCAATCGTGGCGGCCAGCGGATTTTCCGTGTCGCACCGGTCGCAAGTGACGTACCCGAACGCAGCGTCCAGCGGATTTCACCGATGGCGGATGAAGTGGGTGCCACCTGGCCGCTGCATTGGCCAAGGCCGCCGCGGCTTCTGGCCCGTCCCGAGGCGATCGAGGTCATCGCCGTGCTGCCGGACCATCCGCCAGCCTCTTTCACCTGGCGCGGCAAGCGTCGGCGGGTGAAGCGCGCTGACGGTCCGGAGCGCATATTCGGCGAGTGGTGGAAGCGGAACTCCGAATGGATCGCGGTGCGCGACTACTTTGTCGTCGAGGACGAGACGGGGGAGCGCTTCTGGATCTTTCGGTCAGGCGACGGTGTCGATACGCAAACGGGATCGCACGATTGGTTCCTGCATGGGATCTTTGCGTGATGCGCTACGCCGAGCTTCAGGTGACGACGCATTTTTCCTTCCTGAGGGGCGCGAGCTCGGCCGAGCAACTGTTCGCAATGGCAAAACTGCTCGGCATAGAGGCCCTTGGTGTCGTCGATCGCAATAGCCTTGCCGGTATCGTCCGGGCGCTGGAGGCGTCGCGGACGACGGGTGTGAAACTTGTCGTGGGTTGCCGGCTCGATCTTGCCGACGGCATGTCGATCCTCGTCTATCCGACCGACCGCGCCGCCTATTCGCGGCTGACGCGGTTGCTGACCCTGGGCAAGGGGAGGGGCGGAAAGGCGAACTGCATCCTGCACCGCGATGACGTCGCTCTCTTTGCCGAAGGCCTGATTGGCGTTCTTGTTCCGGACCTGGCCGATGAAGCCTGCGCCGTTCAACTCAGGAAAATGACCGAGATCTTTGGCGATCGTGCCTACGTCGCGCTTTCCCTGCGCCGCCGGCCCAACGATCAGCTGCGGCTGCATGAACTTTCGAATCTGGCGGCAAGGCACCGCGTGAAGACCGTCGTCACCAACGATGTGCTGTTCCACGAGCCCGCACGCAGGCAGTTGCAGGACATCGTCACCTGCATCCGGACAGGAACCACCATCGACGATGTCGGCTTCGAACGCGAACGGCACGCAGACCGCTATCTGAAACCGCCCGACGAGATGGCGCGGCTCTTTCCCCTCTACCCGGAAGCCATGGCGCGGACGATGGAGATTGTCGAGCGCTGCAGGTTCTCGCTCGAGGAGCTCGTCTATCAGTACCCCGAAGAGGCCCTGATCCCGGGCCTGTCCGCCCAGCAGTCGCTGGAGCATTACACATGGGAAGGTGTGAAAATCCGCTACCCGGAAGGCCTGCCGGCGCATGTCGAGAAGACCATTCGCCATGAGCTCGCGTTGATCGAGACCATGAAATACGCCCCCTACTTCCTGACCGTCTTCTCGATCGTCCGTCATGCCCGATCGCAGGGGATCCTTTGCCAGGGCAGGGGGTCGGCGGCCAACTCGGCCGTCTGCTACGTGCTTGGAATAACGTCCATCGATCCCGACACCAATGATCTCCTCTTCGAGCGTTTCGTCTCCCAGGAGCGCGACGAGCCGCCCGACATTGACGTCGATTTCGAGCATGAGCGCCGCGAGGAAGTGATCCAGTGGATCTACAAGACCTATGGCCATGACAAGGCCGCTCTCTGCTCGACCGTCACCCGTTATCGTGCCAAGGGCGCCATTCGCGATGTCGGCAAGGCGCTGGGCCTGCCCGAGGATCTGATCAAGGCGCTTTCCTCCGGCCTCTGGTCCTGGTCGGAGGAGGTCAGCGAGCAGCAGCTGCGCGACCTCGGCCTCAATCCGGCCGACCGTCGTCTCGCCCTCACCCTGAAGCTCGCGCGGCAGTTGATGGGAACGCCCCGCCATCTCGGACAGCATCCGGGCGGCTTCGTGCTCACCCATGACAGGCTCGATGACCTGGTGCCGATCGAGCCGGCGACGATGGCCGACCGCCAGGTGATCGAATGGGACAAGGACGACATCGAGGCCCTTAAGTTCATGAAGGTCGACGTGCTGGCGCTCGGCATGCTGACCTGCATGGCCAAGGCCTTCGCCCTGATCCGCGAGCACAAGCATCAGGAACTCGATCTGGCGACAATCCCCCAGGAGGATCCTCCGACCTACGCGATGATCCGTAGGGCCGACACCCTGGGGACGTTTCAGATCGAGAGCCGGGCCCAGATGTCCATGCTGCCGCGCATGAAACCGAGGACCTTCTACGACCTCGTGATCCAGGTCGCCATCGTCCGGCCCGGTCCGATCCAGGGCGACATGGTGCATCCCTATCTTCGCCGTCGCGAAGGCAAGGAAAAGGTCGAATACCCGACCCCTGAACTGGAGGCGGTCCTGCATAAAACCCTGGGTGTGCCGCTGTTTCAGGAGTCGGCGATGAAGGTGGCGATGGTTTGTGCCGGGTTTACCGGCGGCGAAGCCGACCAGCTGCGCAAATCCATGGCGACCTTCAAGTTCACGGGCGGTGTCTCGAAGTTCAAGGACAAGCTTGTCTCGGGAATGGTCCGGAACGGTTATACGCCGGAATTCGCCGAGAAGACTTTCAGCCAGCTCGAGGGCTTCGGCTCCTACGGCTTCCCCGAAAGCCACGCCGCGTCCTTTGCGCTGATCGCCTATGCCTCCAACTACGTGAAATGCCACTTTCCGGATGTCTTCTGTGCAGCACTTTTGAACGCGCAGCCGATGGGCTTCTACGCCCCCGCGCAGATTGTGGCGGATGCGAGGAAGCACGGCGTCGAGGTTCATCCCGTCTGCATCAACCACTCGCGCTGGGACTGCACGCTTGAACCGATCGACGACACCGGCCGCCATGCGGTCCGGCTCGGCATGCGTCTGGTGCGCGGCCTGGCAACCGCCGATGCGGCGCGCATCACTGCCGCTCGTGCTGACGAACCCTTCACATCAGTGGACGACCTGTGGCGACGTTCCGGTGTGCCCGTTGCATCCCTTGTCGAGCTGGCTGACGCCGATGCCTTCCTGCCGTCTCTCGGTCTTGAGCGGCGCGATGCGCTCTGGGCGATCAAGGCGCTTCGTGACGAGCCGCTGCCGCTCTTCACCGCCGCGGCGGAGCGCGAGGCACGAGCCGTCGCCGAGCAGCAGGAGCCGGAAGTCGAGCTCAGGCAGATGACCGAAGGCCACAACGTCGTCGAGGACTATAGCCATACGGGTCTTACACTCCGCCAACACCCACTGAGCTTCCTGCGCAATGACCTCGCCAAGCGGCAGATCGTCACCTGCGCCGAGGCGATGCGAGCGCGCGACGGGCAATGGCTGATGACAGCCGGATTGGTGCTGGTGCGCCAGCGACCAGGTTCGGCGAAGGGCGTGATGTTCATCACGATCGAGGACGAGACCGGGGTGGCGAACCTCGTCATCTGGCCGAAACTCTTCGAGCGATCACGCCGGGTCGTGCTCGGTTCCAGCATGATGGCGATCAACGGCCGGATCCAGCGGGAAGGAGAGGTGGTGCATCTGGCCGCCCAGCAGCTCTTCGATCTTTCGGCCGACCTGTCGAGCCTTGCCGAACGCGACGGAGACTTCCGGCCCCAGACCGGACGCGGCGACGAGTTCGCTCATGGCTCTCCGGCAAGACCCGATCCTCGCGAACGGTCCGTCCCGGGTGTCCGGGCAAGGGATATGTCCACCCCGGATCTCCATATCGATACGCTGAAGATCAAGAGCCGGAATTTTCACTGAGTTGCAGTATGCCTAGGCGGCGAGGCTTCCACAGACAAGGCGACATATGCGGCGCATCCAAGAGCGCCAGCGAGATGGTGATGGAGATGCTGGCGAGCTGCGAGATCATCATCAGGATTATCAGGGCAGCCAGGGCTCATCGCAGCGTGGTGGTCACGCGGCCTTCAGCAGCACGAGCGCGTCGGCGGGCAGGGGCCGTTGCAGCGCCTTTGCTTCTTCCCAGGGCGCCGTCAGCCATGTCTCGATCTCGTCGGCGCTTCGCAGGATGACCGGCATTGCCTTCGGGTGGATCGGTGCCACGATCGCGTTCGGCTCGGTCGTCAGGAAGGCGAAGAGGTCGCAGGTGATCAATCCTTCCTTGACCTTGCGCACGCTCTCCCACTTAGGCACCCAAAGCCCGGCGAAGAACATCAGTGGTTCGCTGTCGTCCCCGGCAAACCAGGCGTTCGGTGTGCGGCCACCCTCGACCTTGCTGGCGGGATCCGGCTCGGCAAAGCGGGTGAACGGGACGGCACAGCGGTTCTCGATGCCGAGCCACCGCGTCCAGTGCTTACTCGCGGTATTGCGGATGTTCGTTGTCCCGCCGTCCGGCTCCATTCTCAGCAGCTCCTGAAAATCGACGTCCTTGCCCTTGGCGCGGAGCTTGTCCGCTCGCTTCGATGCTGCCTGAAACAGTGCCTGCTTCGAGCTCGGCAGGCCCCAGCGCACGCGGGCGAGTTCGCGCTCGCCGTTGTGGTTGCGGACGATAGGGGCAATCTGGTCGGGATAGATGTCGAGCGAAGGCTCGAGATTGCCGAGGCGGTCGAAGGCCTTGGTCAGGGCGCGAATGGCTTCCTGGTTGGTCGTGATGTTGTAGAGGTTGCAGATGTGGACGGCTCCTCCCTCGTCAGGATTTGAGTATAGG